>JALYGL010000103.1 GCA_030777125.1 Actinomycetota bacterium | reverse complement strand
TGCCCGCCGGTTGGGTCGGGAGAGGTGGGAGGGGCATCCACCCGAACGCCATCTCCACTTCGGCCCGGTACACCGCGGAACCCCACTCCGGTGGGCAGCGGTACACGACCTCTGGTGGCGCGGCGTGCGAGAGCAGCACGTTCTGGGACAGGGCGCGCCCCCCCTGGAGCATGGTGGCGGGGAGATCGTCGGACCCGGTCAGGGAAACGACCGTCGGCGTCCCTTCTCCCTGGCGGGCGAGGACCAGACGGACCCAGTCCACCCGCAGCAGGGCGGTGCCGTCGCCGACCCGCAGCATCACCGCTCGGATCGGTCGGCCGCCCACCTCCGCCCGGGCGTAGCACAGCCCGTTCGTGTTGGGCCCGGCGAAGACGCACGCGGTTTCGTGGAACCCGCCGCCCTGGTCGATCAGCACCCGGACGTCACACGGCTGGCTCGGGTCCAGAGCCTCTCCAGGGAGCCAGCCCTCGGCGATGGCGGCTGCGGCCATGGCGGTGGACGGGCTGTACATCGAGGCCAGGGCGAAGGTCCAGTACGCCTTGGTCATCGGGAGCTCGAGCAGGTGGCGCGGGGTCATATGGGGCAGCGCCCGGGCGGCTGCCGGCACCACCATGGCCTCGGTGTCGCGGGACCCGAAGCCCTGGTCGTGCGACCACCCGGCGAAGAGCGCCGTCTCCTCGACGGTGGGTCTCACCACGAACCGGGTGACCATCTTCGTCAGCTGGGCGCGCGCACCGGTGTCCAGCCACCTGGCCCGGGGAGGGACGACGGCGCTGTAGCGGGCCCACTCCTGTTGGAAGGCGAGGATCCCGGCCTGGACGGCTGCCCTTTGGAGCCCTTGCGACGGGCTGTGATCGGGAGGGCCGAGCACCGGCTGGGTGTCGTCGGAGAAGTCGACGAGCGACCCCTCGTCGTGCATGCACACCTGCTCCAGGATCTCCGGGCACCGGATGATCCACGACGCGTCGGGCGGCAGGCCGCCGCTGGCCAGGAACCCTTCGGCGTTCAGGCCGGCGAGCATGCGGTCGAGCACACCTTCATTGGTGAGCAGGTAGAGACCGACGGTCGCGACATCCGCACCACCCAGCTGCAGGGCCCGGTCGAGGTAGGCCTGGATGGTGCCGCCCCATCCCAGGTCGACGAGCACCACGGGCCGGTGGTCGTCGTCGACGGTGGCCAGGAAGTAGTCGATCAGCCGCCCGCGGAGCCGGGCCGCGCCGGCCAGCACCGCGGCCCTCGTCGCCGGGTCGCCTGTCACGTGGCCCAGCACCCGCCGGAGCAGCTCGGGGTCGTCCAGGGTGTGGTCGCCCCCGGTGTGCACCTCGGCGAGCTGCTCCATCCCGATCCCGATGCTCCGGCAGAACTGCTTCACCGTGGGCGGGAGCCGGCGGTCGAGGAACCGGGCCAGCTCGTCGCCGTCGGCCGTCGTGATGGCGGCGCGGGAACAGACCTGGCGGGAGAGCCAGATGGGGCGGGCCCGGACGGGGGAGTCGACGTAGTGGCGGGCGCCGTTCACCAGCCGGGTCAGGAACTCGCCCTCTCGCATCATGCAGTAGACGGTGTCGATGCCCTGGGCCTGGGCCCGGCGGTGGACCCACTCGGCGAAGGCGACGAAGACCGGCCCCAGGACCGATGCGCCGAACCGCCAGTAGGGGTCGGCCGCGGCGCTGCCCCGGATACCGGCGACCCGGCTGACCGCCTTCGATCGCAGGGCCGTCAGCCCGAAGTCACCGCCCACCGGGTCGAGGGTCGGTTTGACCGCCTGTCGGTGGTCGCGCCGGCACAGGCCCTCGTCCTCGAGAATCGCTCCCAGGCGCCCGGGGAACTTGTCGAAGTGGACGGCCCGGATGCCTTCGGCACGCGGGCGCTCCACGTCCGCAGCGGCGTTGTCGCCCACGTGGAGGACGGCCCCGGGCCGGACGTCGAGCGACCGCAGGACGGTGCCGTACAAGCCCGAGCCCTTGCCCGCGCCGTATTGGCTGGACGCGAAGATCCGTTCGACGTCCAACTCCGTGAAGGGGTCGCGAGCCAGCAGTTCGCGCAGCTGTCGCTCCGAGAAGTAGGTGTCGGAGACGAGGACCAGGCGAGTGGCCATCGTCGTCTGGGCCCAGTGGGCCATGGCCACCACGTCGAGGTCTGGGAACGTGATCCCCTTCTCGAACGCCAGTTCCATGCCCTCGAGGTCGCCGATTCTGCCGCCCGGTACGAGGTGCGAGGGAAGCTCGGCGTGGATCTGGTCGAGGGTGACCTCGGGGGCGCATCCCGGCCGGCGGACCTTCTCTCTGGCCTTCCACTCGGCCCGTTCCCGCAACCGGGCGAAGAGGTGAGGCGACACCGCCGGGTCGAGCCGGCCGGCGTCGAGCAGGTGCTGGCCGAGGAGGACGAAGGCGTCGACGGGCTCCGGAACGACCCGCCACAGAAGGGTGTCGAAGATGTCGAGGGACAGGACCTCGAACGACCCGTGCTCGAGCAGGCGCACCGCCTCCACGAGCCGGGAATCGCCCGTGGTGTGGGCACCGACCTCCAGGTTCTCGCTGTTCGACATCGATCTGACGCGCCCGTCCTCGTGGATTCCGGCCATGGGACCGTAGCGGGCCGCCGCCGCCGCTGACACGTGCGACGGCGGGTCACGGCGGGGTGCATGGCACCGGATCGGGGTCTACTCTCGGGAGGCCGGCCGGCGGCGAGCCAATGGAGGACCGGCTTCAACCCACGCAGAGGACGCATGCGGATGGAGGTTCGGACGGAGCTCGACGCCACGCAGGAGGAGCTGCCCCAGCCGCTCCTGCTCCATTCCCTGGCCGAGTTCCGTGAGTTGATCCGATCGTGCCTGGACGCGTCCGGCGCCAGGTCGGTGGTGGAGATCGGGTCCGAGGAGGGGACCTTCACGCGAGACCTGCTGGCGTGGGCCGAAGGCTGCGACGCCCGCGTGTACTGCGTCGATCCGGCCCCTACGCCCACCCTCGTCGAGGCGGCCGCCGGCTCCCCCCGGGTCGAACTGGTCGTCCAGCGCAGTTTGGAGGCTCTGGAGCATCTGGAGGCCTGCGACGCCTATCTGGTCGACGGCGACCACAACTACTACACCGTGCACCACGAGCTGGAGTCGATCGCCTCCCGGGCGCGAGGCCGAGGTTTTCACCCCCTCGTCTTCCTCCACGACGTCGGCTGGCCGGCCGGCCGGCGCGACATGTACTACTCGCCGGAGGCGATCCCGCCCGATCAGCGCCACGAGCACACGTACGACAAGGGAACGGTTCCGTGGCGATCGGACCTGGTCGAGGGAGGCTTCCGGGGAGAGGGCAGCTTCGCATGGGCGCTCACCGAGGGAGGCCCCCGCAACGGGGTGTTGGCGGCGCTGGAGGACTTCCTGGGGGATCGTCCCGAGCTGGCGTTCGTCACCGTGCCGTGCGTCTTCGGGTTGGGCGTCGTCTACGACCGCTCCGCTCCCTATGCCGAGGACGTGGCGGGCATCCTCGGTCGGTACGACGGCGACGTCTTGCTCCGGCGGCTCGAGGACAACCGTGTGCGCCTCTACCTGCGCGTCCTGGAGGCGCAGGACGACATGGCCCGACTGCGCCGTGAGCTGGAGAAGGCTTCGCTGCACATCCGTGACGTGGCAGTGGAGAACCGGGCGTTGTGGGCGCGTGTTTCCGAGCTGGAGGACGAGGTGCGCTCCGCCTGTCGTCGACACGAGGAGCTGGCGGACGAGGTGCGGGGCATGTTGCGGTCACGGTCTATGGTCCTGGCCGAGCGGATCTCCCAGGTGCACGGACGGCTCAGGCGCCGACCGAGCCTCTCCTCGGCGCGGCTCCGGGCGTTGGCGGGCGAGCGCGTCGACTAGATCGCTTCCCCGTCGACGACGTTCCCGCACGCGCCTCCGCCGGTGACGTGACCGACATGAACCCGCCATCGTGATCGCGGCCCTCGCCGGGGGCGTGGGTGCGGCCCGGTTCCTCGACGGGTTGGTCCGCGTCGTCGAGCCCCGGACCGTGGTGGCGGTGGTCAACACCGGCGACGACGCCGTGCTGCACGGGCTGCACGTCAGCCCCGACCTGGACACGGTGACCTACACCCTGGCCGGTGCGGTCAACCGGGCGACGGGGTGGGGGTTGGCCGGCGAGACCTGGGCGGTGATGGGGGCCCTGGACCGTTACCCGTCCTCGCTGGCGTGGTTCAACCTGGGCGACCGCGACCTGGCCACCCATCTGTACCGGACGCAGCGGCTGCGGGAGGGGGCCACGCTCTCGGAGGTGACCGGCGAGATCGCGGCGGCCTGGGACGTCGCCGTCCGCATCCTCCCCATGACCGACGACCCGGTGGAGACGCGGCTGATGCTCGACGACGGTGAGGTCGGCTTCCAGGACTACTTCGTGCGGCTCCGCCATGACGTCGCGGTCAGTGCGGTCCGCTTCGCCGGCATGGACTCGGCCCGCCCCGCGCCCGGTGTGCTCGAGGCTCTGGCCGGCGCCGAGCGCGTGGTCATCTGCCCGTCGAACCCCGTCGTCTCCATCGGCCCCGTGCTGGCGGTGCCCGGCGTGGCCGACGCCCTGGCCGCCCGGCGCGCCGACGTGGTGGCGGTGTCCCCCATCGTGGCGGGGGCCGCGCTCAAGGGCCCGGCCGACCGCCTGTTGCGGGAGCTGGGCCATCACGCCTCGGTGGTGGGGGTGGCCCGCCTCTACGCCGCGGTGGCGGGCACGCTGGTCGTCGACGAGGCCGACGCCGCCCTCGCCGGAGCGGTCGAGGCCGAGGGAATGCGATGCGCGGTCACCCGGACGGTGATGCACGACCCGGCCGAGGCCGCGTCGCTCGCCAGTGCGGCTCTGGCCCGGTGACGGCGCTCCAGGTCCTGCCTGTGGAGGGCATGCCCGAGGTCCGCCCCGGTGACCGGCTGGCCGACCTCCTGGCCGAGCACGCCAGCCTCGTCACCGGCGACGTGGTCGTCGTCACCCAGAAGGTGGTGTCCAAGGCCGAGGGTCGCCTGGCGGCCCTGGACCCCGACGACCGGGCCGCCCGCCGCCGGTTGATCGAGGCCGAGTCGGCCAGGGTCCTGCGCCGGCGGGGCGACCTGATCATCAGCCAGACGGCCCACGGCTTCGTGTGCGCCAACGCCGGCGTCGACCTGTCCAACGTCCCCCAGGGCACCGCCGCCCTGCTCCCCGTCGATCCCGACCGGTCTGCGCGCCGCATCCGCGACGGCCTGCGAGGCCGGACGGGGGTGGAGGTCGCCGTGATCGTCTCGGACACCTTCGGGCGGCCGTGGCGGGAGGGCGTCACCGACGTGGCCATCGGGTGCGCCGGCATCGCCGCCGTGGTCGACCTGCGCGGCACCCGCGACGCGTCGGGGCGGGAGCTGACCGTCACCGAGGTGGCCGTGGCCGACGAGCTGGCCGGGGCGGCCGAGTTGGTGATGGGCAAGGCCGCCGGCGTGCCGGCCGCCGTCGTGCGCGGCGTGGACGCCCGCTGGTTCGGCGACGGCTCGGTGAAGGATCAGATCGTCCGGCGCCCGGGGGGCGACCTCTTCCGGTAAGCCTCCGGGCCTACCGGCTCCGGAACCAGTCGAGCACGGCCGCCGTGCCCTCCTCGAGCGTCGTCCACGCCTTCCAGCCCAGGTGGATCTCGGCTCGGCCGGGATGGAGCGCCGACCGGGCCAGCTCGCCCGGCCGGGCCGGCGCGTAGACCGGGGGCAGGTCGACGCCGGCGGCCGCGGCCATGGCGTCGTACAACCGGTTCACCGACGTCTCCCGCCCCGTGCCCACGTTCATGAGCAGCCCGCTGCCGCGGGTGGCGGCTCGGGCGAACGCGTCCACCACGTCGTCGACGTAGACGAAGTCGCGCGTCTGGGTGCCGTCGCCGAAGACGGTGCACGGCTCGCCGGCCAGCAGGCGGCTGGCGAAGATGGCCACGACGCCGGCCTCGCCGTGGGGGTCCTGGCGGGGCCCGTAGACGTTGGCCAGGGCCAGGGCGGTGAACTCGATCCCGTGCAACTCCCGGTAGGCGGCCAGGTAGTCGCCGGCCGCCTTCTTCGACACGCCGTACGGGGACAGGGGTCGCTGCGGGGCCGACTCCCGTACCGGCAGGGGGTCCGGTTCGCCGTAGAGGGTGCCGCCGCTGGCCGCGAACACGACCTTGGCCGTGCCCGCCCTCCGGGCCCCTTCGAGCACGTTGAGCGTGCCGACCACGTTCACCTCGGCGTCGAAGGCGGGCCGGGCCACGGAGACCCGTACGTCGGCCTGGGCGGCCAGGTGGAACACGACCTCGGGGCGGCGGTGGGCCACCAGGTCGGCGGTCGCCTCGTCGCGGATGTCCAGACGGTGGATCGACAGGTTGTGGTCCGCCGTGGCCCGGGCCTCGGCCAGGTTCGACAGGGACCCCGTGGAGAGGTCGTCGATGACGTCGACCCGATGGCCCTCGGCCAGCAGCCGGTCGACGAGCGTGGACCCGATGAAGCCGGCGCCGCCCGTCACCAGGACGTGCACGTCAGTCGTCCGGTGGGTAGCGGGCGCCTTCCAACCGGTCGCCGGCCGGGATCTCGGCGCCGGCGCCCACCACGGTCAGCCCCGACAGCCGGGCCTCTTGGCCGACGATGGCCCGCTCACCCACGATCGAGCGGCTGACCACCGCACCGGACCGTACCGTGCACCCGGCCAGCAGCACCGACCCGTGGACGCGGGCGCCGGCATGGACCCGGGACCCCGATCCGATCACGGAGGCCTCGACGACCGCGCCTCGGGCCACGAAGGCGGCAGGCCCGACCAGGGCGGGGCCCCGCACCTCCCCGTCGATCACGGCGTCGCCGATGGTCCAGACCGAGTCGCCCGTCGAAACGGCGTCCGGCGCCGGCGCCCCCCGGCGACGGCCGTTGAGCAGGTCCAGGTGGGCCTGCAGGTACTGGGCCGGCGTCCCCGTGTCGGTCCAGTAGTCCGACGACGGGAACCCGTAGAGCGACTGCTCCTCGACGAGTGCCGGGAAGACCTGGCGCTCGATGGACATCCGGGCTCCTGTCGGGACGCGATCCAGGACCGACGGCTCGAGCACGTAGGTGCCGGCGCTGACCAGGCCCGCGCCCGGGGTCGGGGAGGCCGGCTTCTCCACGAACCGGAGGACGCGCCCGTCGGCGTCGTCGATCTCGACCATGCCGAAGGCGGACGGGTCGGGGACCACGGCCAGCGAGATGGTGCCTTCGGCCCCCCGCTGGTGGTGGAGACGCACCATCGCGGAGACGTCGAGGTCGGTGAGCACGTCGCCGTTGACGACGAGGAAGGTCTCGTCGATGCCGGCGTGGCGGGCCGCGAACGCCACCGCGCCGGCGGTGTCCAGCGGCTCGGGCTCGACGGCCCACGTCAGCGAGACGCCCCCCACCCGACCGTCGGGGAACAGGGCCGAGAAGGCGTCGTGGAGGTACCCGAGCGACAGCACGGCCTCCGAGACCCCGTGGGCCGCCAGGTGGCCGAGCACCCGCTCGATCATCGGCACCTCGACGATGGGGAGCACCTGCTTGGGTGTGGTGCGCGTGAGCGGTCGGAGGCGCGTGCCTGCGCCCCCGACCAGGACGACGGCCCTCACCGGACGGTGGTCGTCGTGGTATCGCCCGTAGTCGTGGGTGGCGTGCTGGTGCTGGTGCCCGACGCGTCGGCCGTGGTGGTCGTCGTCTCGGGCGGCACAGTGGTGGTCGGGCCGACGTCGGACAGGTTGTCCAGGGCGGACTCCGACGGGGGCTTGCGGATCTCGGCGTCGTCGGGCAGGAAGGCGATGGTGATGAGCTGGTTGTCGCGGAGGCGGATGTCGGACGGGTCGCCGTTGTAGACCTCACCGTCGTCGGTGGGGGCCCGCGACGCCCAGATCTTGGTGCGCACCACGGCCGGCCGGCCGTCGCACTCCATCCCGTTGCGCTTGGGGTCCTGGTTCGGGAGGTCGATCTCGTCGGACGAGACCTCCAGCCCCTCGATGGTGTCGAAGAACAGTCCCAGGCGGGCGTTCTGGCCCGACGAACGGGCGCTGAACGGGTGGGTGTGCACCACGCCGTCGCCGTGGGTGTGGATGCCGAGGGGGTCGACCTGGGGGTCGGGGAGGTTGGGGGCGAAGGTGCCGCAGATGTCGAATCCCAGGGCGGCGTGCCAGTGGTCGCCGGCCCGGCCCGGGCCCTGGGCGACGGGCGCCGACGTGTCCGGTTGACGCTGGTCGCGCGAGTAGACGATCCCCGCCGTTCCCAGGACGGCGACCAGCGCCATCGCGATCGGCCACCCGAGCGACGACGACCCGCGCCTGGTCCGACCTCCGCCGGTGCGGGCGGCGCGGGCCACCTTCTTGGTCGACGATGCCTTTCCCATATCTCTCCGAAACTACTAAAGGGGTGTGCGGAACCCGCCTCGGGCCGACGACGCCATGGTGGAGGCGGAAGTTCGGGGACGGCCGGAGTGGGCGCTCAGCGGCGCCGCGTCCGGCATGCCGATGCCGCCCTCACTGTGCCACAGGTCGGCCCCGGTCGAGGGCGTGGTCGGCCCAGGCCACCACCGTCCGCACGGCCAGACCAGCCCCGACCACCGGGAGCAGGAGCCGGTTGCGGCCGGTGGTGGTCTTGGACGCGAACCGCAGCAGCGAGCGGTGGTGGGCCAGGATCATGCGGTACGGCCGCTGGCGGCTGGACGCACCGAGGCTGTGCACGACCCGCCCCCCGGGCTCGTAGCCGATCCGCCAGCCGGCCTGGCGCAGGCGCCAGCACAGGTCGACGTCCTCGGCGTACATGAAGTACGCCTCGTCGAACCCCCCGGCCGAGGCGAACGCCGTGCGGCGCACCAGCATGCAGGCGCCGCTGACCCAGTCGACGTCGCCGGCCCCGCTGTGGTCCCAGTCGAGCATCCGGTAGCGCCTGGTGTACGGGTTGGCGGGGGCGACGAAGCCGAGGAAGGCGTGGCCGGCGGCGTCGACCAGATTCGGGAAGCACCGGGCCGAGGGGTAGAGCGAGCCGTCGTCGTTCTCCATGCGAGGCCCCACCACGGCCAGGCCGGGGTCCCGGTCGAGCGCCTCGGCCAGCACCTTGGTGGTTCCCGGCTCGACCACCGTGTCGGGGTTGAGGACCATGACGTAGTCGGCGTCGGTCACCGCCACCCCCCGGTTGGCTGCGGTCCCGTAGCCCAGGTTCGACGACATCGTGAGCAGGACGGCGTCGGCGTCGCTCTGCTCGAGCGCCCGGCCTGAGCCGTCCGCCGATGCGTTGTCGACGACCACCACCTCCGTCACCCCGTCCGCCCGCAGGCTGCGCACGCACTCCACGAGGTGGTCCCGCGTGTTGTAGTTGACGACGACGGCGCCGACCGACGCGGTCACCGGCCGGCCCTCCGGAAACGGTGCCGGAACAGCGTCCCGATGGCCCGGACGCCGTCGGACACCGAGAACTTGCGCCCTTCGCGCGACGTCCGGCCCGCGTACGACACGGGGACCTCGTAGATCGCCCGCCCGCTCCGGAGGACCTTGGCCGTGATCTCCGGTTCGAAGCCGAACCCGTCGGACTCGATGGTGATGCCGTCGAGGACACGGCGGTCGAACAGCTTGTAGCCGCACTCCATGTCGGAGAGGCTGGTGTTGTAGAGCACGTTCGTGGCGAGGGTGAGGAACCGGTTCCCCAACCAGTTCGGCACGTCCATGCTCTGGCGCTCACCTCGGAACCGGCTGCCGTAGACCACCTCGGCCCGGCCCTTCAGCACCGGCCGCAGCAGCTTCGGCCACTCGTCGGGATCGTACTCGAGGTCGGCGTCCTGGATCAGGACCAGGTCGCCCCGTGCCTGGGCCACGCCGGTGCGGACGGCGCTGCCCTT
>JALYGL010000102.1 GCA_030777125.1 Actinomycetota bacterium | reverse complement strand
GGCCCGCGGCCAGGCCCGCGGCCAGCCGCCGCATGGCCTTGTCGCTCTTGAGGGCGTCGTGGCCGGCGCCGCCCAGGCCCGCGCTGGCCTCGCCCGACCGGCCCAGCGCCGTCCACATGGCGTCGATCCACGGCCCATTCTCGGCTTCGATGTCCCATACGTCGACGGGCGACGACCGCTCGGGGAACAGCAGGTCGCGCACGGTGGACACCACCCGGTACAGCGACTCGACGAAGTGACCGTGGTGGAACACCACCCAGCGGCGCCCGTCGTCCGACGGGATGGCCATGTTGGGGTACACCGCCCGCACCGCCATCCCGGCCCGGTGCGGCCGCCGCTGGACGAGGGCGTTGAGGAGCGCGCTCTCGACCGGGTTCGGGTCGTCGAAGGCCAGCATCCGGCTGATGGGCCACGGCGGGTGGAGGATCCCGCCCGCGGCAGCGTGGCGGACGTAGCCGGCGTACTGCTGCTCCCGAGAGCTCTCCCAGAGCTGGTGGTCGTGGTTGCCAGGGACGAAGTAGACGGTGTCGGCGAAGATGCCGCCGCCCTCCGGGAAGGCCAGGTCGGCGAAGCGCTCGAAGACCATGGCCGCCCGGTTCTCGGCCGAGAGGGCCATCTCGAGGATGTCGCCGCCCAGGACGAGGGTCGGCCTGGTCGAGCGGTCCTCGTTCCGGGAGACGATCTCGCCCAGGCAGTCGACCAGCCCGGCCAGGGCGGGGGCGGTCAGGTGCCCGTCGACCTCACCGTCGCCGTCGAGGGCCGACAGCACGCTGTTCTCGGACCCGAGGTGCAGGTCGGACAGGCACACGTAGCGGACGTCAGGCACCGGTCACCGTCAGATCCCTGCCCCGCCCGCGGCGCGAGCGGCCCTCTGAGCGGGTGGTACGGCGCGCACTGTCCGTCATGTCGAACGCCGTTGCAGTCTGTCACCTGCGCGCCCCTCGGTACGGCGGCCGCGGAGGACCCGCACCCGGAAGGGGGACACCGACCGGTCCGATGACCAGGGCGCGTAGGGGGCCATCACCAGGGCGCAGAGGGTGATGAGCACCTGGTCGTAGTTCACCCGCCACCCGGCGAAGGCCCGCCACGCCGCGTCCCGGTCGACCACGAGGGGGATGCCGGCGGCGGCCAGCCGGTCGTAGACGGCGTCGTACTCCTCCCGCGCCACCGAGATGGGGTCGGTCGGAGCCGGGTCGCGGTCGTAGGGGACCTCGAAGAAGTCGGCGATCCGGCGCAGGGCCAGGTACCCGGCCCGAAGGCAGAGGTCGGCGTCGGGATCTCGCTCCTCCACGCTGGACGACATGAGCGCGGCGGCGTCGAGCACGGCCCCGGCGGCCGTGATCCAGGAGTGGTCGGGCTGCGGGGACCTGAAGAAGACGAGGGCCGGGAAGGAGGTGTGCGTCTCCTCCAGCTCCACGAACCAGCCCTCCCACCTGTCCCAGATGGCTCCCAGCCCGCCCAGCCACCCGATGCGGGCGTAGCGCTCGATCATCTCGGCGCCGAAGGGAGGAGACCCGGCCCGTACCTCCAGCCGGGCCACGGCCGCCTCCCGCCGGGAGAACGCGGAGTAGAGGCTGGGCAAGTAGGTGATCAACAGGGCCAGCAGGGTGAGCCCGGTGATGGCCTCGGCGATGGCCAGGACGATCGAGGGCATGTCGTCGGGACGGACGAAGCCGAGGGTGAGCAGCGACGAGCCGCTGGTGACGACCGCCTCGCGGAAGGAACGGCCGGCGATGGCCCAGAACATGGCCGTGTAGCCGGCGAAGGCGATGATCAGCCACACCAGGGCCAGCAGGAGCAGGCTGGTCGGCCCGTAGGGGGCCATGACGTGATCGCGGCGTTCGTACGACGCCCTGCGGCGCAGGCGGAGCTCGAACATCCGCCGGACACCGACGAAGACGGCCGCGGCCAGGTGGGCGGGCACGCCCCGGGGCAGCACCACCGTGCGCATGGCCGACCCGAGCGTCCCCAGGACCAGGGTCGCGCCGGCGAGGAACACGACGATCTTGGCCACGACCATCATCGGCCGGATCCTAGGGATCCCGGGGCCGGGCAGACTGGTGGGGTGAGGGACGCGGTGATCGTCGACGTGGTGCGCACGCCCGTCGGCCGCCGCAACGGCCGGCTGAGCGGCTGGCACCCCGTCGACCTGGCCGCGGAGACCCTTCGGGCCCTGGTCGATCGCAACGACCTCGACCCGGCCACCGTCGACGACGTCATCGTCGGCTGTGTGAGCCAGACGGGGGAACAGGCCTTGAACCTGGCCCGCAACGCGGCCCTGGCTGCCGGCCTCCCGGAGACCGTCCCCGGGACCACCGTCGACCGCCAGTGCGGGTCGTCGCAACAGGCCGTCCACTTCGCCGCCCAGGGGGTGCAGGCCGGCGCCTACGACGTCGTCATCGCCGCCGGCGTCGAGTGCATGACCCGGGTGCCGATGGGCTCCACCATCCTCAACGGTCCGGGCAAGCCGTTCGGGCCCCGCATGACCCAGCGGTATTCGGCGGCCGGCGGCCTGGTGCCCCAGGGCGTGGCCGCCGAGCTGATGGCCGACCGCTGGGGCCTCACCCGCGACGAGCTGGACGCCTACAGCCTGGCCAGCCACCGCCGGGCGGCGGCGGCCACCGACGAGGGCCGCTTCGACAGGGAGATCGTCCCGATCACCGTCGAGTCGGCGCGGGGCAAGGCCGAGATGCGGGCCGACGAGGGGATCCGGCGGGACACCAGCCTGGAGGCGCTGGCCGGGCTCAAGCCCGCCTTCCGGGTCGACGGCCGCATCACCGCCGGCAACTCGTCGCAGCTGAGCGACGGGGCCGCCGCCGTGCTCGTGACCAGCGGGGAGCGCGCCGCCGCGCTCGGCCTGACGCCGCGAGCGCGGTTCGCCGGTTTCGCCGTGGTCGGGGTCGACCCCGTGACCATGCTGACCGGGCCCATCCCGGCCACGTCGGCCGTCCTCCAGCGGACCGGCCTGGGGCTCGACCGGATGGACCGGGTCGAGGTGAACGAGGCGTTCGCGTCGGTGGTGCTGGCGTGGAGCCGGGAGCACCAGGCCGACCCGTCCACCGTCAACGTCAATGGCGGCGCCATCGCCCTCGGCCACCCGCTGGGGTGCTCCGGCACCCGCATCCTGGCCACCCTCGTGTGCGAGCTGGAGCGCAGCGGGGGGCGCTACGGCCTGCAGACGATGTGCGAGGGCGGAGGCATGGCCAACGCCCTGGTGGTGGAGCGGGCATGATGGGGCTGTTCCTGAAGATCATCATCGCCATCGCCGTGTTCGTCGTACTGATGCGCCTGGGGATGATGATGCTGGGAGGGCTGGCCACGCCGCACCCACCCCCGCCCGAGGGTCAGATCCGGCGCATCAACCTTCGATACCGGTGCTCCGTCTGCCTGGCCGAGGTCAAGATGGTGCAGGCCACCGAGGAGCTGCCAGCTGCCCCCCGGCACTGCCAGGAGGACATGGACCTCGTCGCCCCACCCTTCGAGTAGCTAGCGATATTTCGTCGAGGTGATGAACCCGACGGCGATGAAACCGAGGCCACCGAGCAGGTACCAGTTGTTGGGGCCGTCGCCAGGGAGCAGGTCGACGTAGTTGGCCAGGATGATGATCATCCCGATGGCCAGGGAGCCGAACATCAGGATCGGCACCCACAGGGGGCTGACCTTGGCGTCACGCGGTGCGGGCGGGGTGTACCGGCCGCTGGGCTTGGGCGTCACCCGGCCGGTCCCGGGCTTGGGGGAGCGCTTGGCCACGACGGCGAGGATACGCCATACCCTGGGCGGGTGACCGTCGTCGTCATCGACAACTACGACTCGTTCGTCTACAACCTGGTGCAGTACCTGGGCGAGCTCGGGGCCACCCCCCTCGTCCACCGCCACGACGAGCTCTCCGTCGACGACGTCGTCGCCCTGGAGCCCGACGCCGTCGTCATCTCGCCCGGGCCCGGCCGTCCCGAGGACGCCGGCATCAGCAACGCGCTCATCGAGCGGCTGGCCGGGACGACGCCGGTGCTGGGCGTGTGCCTCGGTCACCAGTGCATCGGCCAGGTGTTCGGGGGGACGGTCGTGCGGGCACCGACGATCGTCCACGGCAAGACCTCCCTCGTGCACCACCGGGGCCAGGGCGTGCTGGCCGGGTTGCCGGAGCCGTTCGAGGCCACCCGCTACCACTCCCTCGTGGTCGACCGCGACACGTTGCCCGCCGACCTGGAGGTGACGGCCGAGACCGACGACGGCACCGTCATGGGGATCCGTCACCGGCGGCTGGCGGTGGAGGGGGTCCAGTTCCACCCCGAGTCCATCCTCACCCGGGCCGGAAAGCAGCTCCTCGGCAACTTCCTGGCCACGTCGACCGGGGCGGCGGCTACGGCGTAGTCGACGTCGTCGTAGGGCGCGGCCGGGTGGTTGTCGGTGTGATCGGGACGGTGACGATCGGCGGAGCGGTCGTGGTGGGGGCCGCGGTGGTGGGCGGAGGCCCGGAGGAGACGATCAGCACGACGGCGGAGCCCTTGTCCAAAGGCGTCCCCGCGCCCGGCTCCGTGCGGATCACCTTGCCATTGGCGAAGGTCGTGTTCGACTCCTGCCTGGAGCTGGTGCGGAACCCGGCCTGACCCAGGATGTTGGCGGCCTCGTCGGCGTCGCGCCCGGTGACGTCGGGGACCCGTTGCTCGGGCGGGCCGCTGGACACGGTGAGCAGTACCTCGGAGCCTCGGGGCGCCCTGCCCGGCTTGGGCTCCTGGTCGATCACGAAGTTCTCCCGCACCCGTTCGTCGGGCACCAGCCGGGTGCGGACCACGAACCTCCCCGGCTCCAGGGCGTCGGTGGCTGCCTCCAGGCTGCGGTTGCGCACGTCGGGCAGATCCACCAGCGGCGCCCCCGTGCTGACTCGTATGGTGACGGCGTCGCCCTCGCTGACCTTGGCGCCCATCTTCGGGTCCTGGTCGACGACGAGCCCGGCCGGGCTGTTCTCGTCGGCGATCTCCTCCTTGCGGACCTCCAGCCCCAGGTCCTCCAACTGGCGGCGGGCATCCGGCTCCTGCAGACCGATCACCGACGGGACGACGACGTCGTCGGTGCCGCCCACTCCCAACTCCCGGCTGAGCAGGTACAGGAGACCGGCCAGGATGGCCAGGAGGAGGACGAGGATGCCGATGTAGGTCCCGGTGCGCTGCCGGGGCCGCTCCTCGTACTCGACCACCTCGGCGGCCGGCACCACGCGGGTGCCGTCCATGGCCGGCTGCACCGACGTGGCCGCGGCGCCGGCCATGACGCCGGTGGCCGCGGCCGACGGCGGGACCGCCATGGTGGGGGCGGCCGCCACCGGCGGGATCGGCGTGGCCGAGATGGTCCGTCCCTGGGTGAAGCGCAGGAGGTCGGTCCGAAGCTCCTCGGCGGTGGCGTAGCGGTGGGCCCGGTTCTTGGCCATGGCCTTGGCCACGATGGCCTCGAAGGCCGGCGGCACGTCGGGGTTGTGCTCGGTCAGCGGCGGGGGCGTCTCCCGGACGTGTTGGTAGGCGATCGACACCGGGCTGTCGCCGACGAACGGCGGCCGGCCGGCGGCCATCTCGTAGAGGACGACGCCGAGGGAGTAGACGTCGGTGCGAGCGTCGACGGCGTGGCCCTGGGCCTGCTCGGGCGAGAAGTAGGTGGCCGTGCCCATCACGGCCCCGGTCTGCGTCAGGCTCTCGGCGGGGTCGCCGGCGCGGGCGATCCCGAAGTCGGTGACCTTGACCTGGCGGTCGGTGATCATGACGTTGCCCGGCTTGACGTCGCGGTGGACCACGCCGTTCAGGTGGGCGAAGTGCAGCGCGCTGGCGATCTCGGCTGCGATCTCGGCCGACTTGTTCGGCGCCACCTTGCCCTGCCGGCGGATCACCTCGCGGAGGGTGAGCCCGTCGACGAACTCCATCACGATGAAGTAGGTGCCGTCCTCCTCGCCCCAGTCGAAGATCGACACGATGTTGGGGTGGTTGAGGTTGGCCGCGGCGCGAGCCTCCCGGCGGAAGCGCTCGACGAAGGAGCGGTCGCTGGAGAACTCGGGGAACAGCACCTTCAGGGCGACGGGCCGGTCGAGCAGCAGGTCACGGGCGAGGAACACCTCGGCCATGCCGCCGCGAGCCAGTTGGCGCACCATCTGGTAGCGGCCGGTGAACACCTGTGAAGCCATGTCTGGGTCCAGACTACGGGGACGGGCGGGCGGACAGCGAGGCGAGCCGGCGCCCTACTGCACGGCCAGGGCCGCTTCCATCACCGTCTTGGCGATGGGGGCGGCGAGGGCGCCACCGGTGAACTCGTTGGCGCTGGGCTGGTTCTCCAGCATCACCGCCACCGCCACCCGGGGGGCGTCGGCAGGGGCGAAGGCGACGAACCAGGTGTGCGAGGTGCCGAGGCCGGTCTGGGCGGTGCCGGTCTTGCCCGCCACCTGGATGCCGGGGATCTGGGCCCGGGTGCCGGAGCCGGCCGCCACCACTCCGACCATCAGGTCCTTGGTGGTGCGGGCCACGTCGGCGGGCACGGCCTGGAGCCACGGCTTGGGCTGGTACCGGCCGACGACCTCGGCCTGGGCGTTGCGGACCTCGCTCATGACGTGGGGGGTCATGATCACGCCACCGTTGGCGATCCCGGCGGCCACCAAGGCCATCTGCAGGGGGGTGGAGGAGACGTCCTGCTGGCCGATGGCCGACTTGGCCAGCGCCGGCTTGTCGCGGGCGAAGGCGTCGGCTTCGGGGAAGAGTGATGCCGCACCGAAGGGCAGGTCGAGCGGCGGCACCTTGTTGAAGCCGAACGACTCCGACCCGGCCACCAGCTTCTGGGCCCCCAGGTCGAGGCCCATCTGGGCGAAGGCGGTGTTGCACGACACCCGCATGATCTCGGGGAGCGGCCCACCACAACTGCTGCCGCCGAAGTTCCGCAGCGGCTCGCTGCTCTGGGGCAGTGGCAGGGCGGTCAGGTTCGGGTAGACGGGGGCGCTGACCGACGCCGTGCCGGTGGCCAGGGCGGTGGCCGCGGTCACCACCTTGAAGCTCGATCCCGGGAAGTACCGCTCCCGGTAGGCCCGGGGCAGCAGCGGCCGGTCGGGGTTGTCGTTCAGCGCGTCCCACGCCTGCTGGACCTGCTCCTGGTCGTGGCTGGACAGGACGTTGGGGTCGTAGCGGGGGTAGTCGACCATGGCCAGGATGGCGCCGCTGCGCGGGTCGAGGGCCACGACGGCGCCCTTGCGGTCGCCCAGCTCGCGGGCCGCCGTCTCCTGGAGGGCCTTCGACACCGTGAGGGTGACGTCGCCGGTCTGGTCCTTCTCCAGCAGCAGCTCGCCCAGGCGGTCGATGGTGAGCTCCTGGTCGCCCCGGCCGGTGAGGGCGTCGTTGTAGGTGCGCTCGACGCCGTCGCTGCCGTAGGTGAACGAGAAGAAGCCGGTGATGTGGGAGAAGAGGTCACCTTCGGGGTACCGGCGGAGGCGCTCGAAGCCGGTGTCGGTGTCGACGGACTCGGCCAACAGCACGCCGTCGGACGTCTGGATCGACCCACGCGGGCGGGAGAAGTCGCGCACCACCGCCCGGCTGTTCTTGGGGTGGTCGTTGAGCTTGTCGGCCCCGAACACCTGGAGGTAGTTGAGCTGCACGAACAGGGCCGAGAACAGGACCAGCATCACGACGCCGAGGACGCGGATCTGGCGGTTCATGCCGCCGACAACCGGGTCTGGTCCTGGGCCAGGGCCTCGGTTCGGGCCCGCTGGGCCTGGTCGTCGGAGATGCGCAGCAGCAGGGCCAGGAGGATGTAGTTGGAGATCAGCGAGGAGCCACCGTAGGAGACGAACGGCAGGGTGATGCCGGTCAGGGGGATCAGCCGGGTGACCCCGCCCAGGATGATGAAGCTCTGTATGCCGAGGATGGCGGTCAGGCCGGTGGCCAGCAGCTTCTCGAAAGCGGAGTCGGCCCGCATGGCGATGCGCAGCCCGGAGCCCACCAGCAGCAGGAAGGCGACGAGGATCGCGGCCGTGCCCAGCAGCCCGAGCTCCTCGCCGATGGCGGCGAAGGTGAAGTCGGTCGCTGCGGCGGGGATGCGCTGGGGGCTGCCCTGGGAGAGGTTGGTGCCGGCGAGCCCACCGGCGGCGAAGGCGAAGGCGGCCTGGATGATCTGGTAGCCGCCGCTGTCGGCGACCGGCCACGGGTTCAGCCACGTGTCGATCCGCTGCTGGACGTGGCCGAACGTCGAGAAGGCCATGTACGACCCGGCCGCGAACATGACCCCACCGAAGGCCAGGTAGACGTTGCGGGCGGTGGCGATCCACAGCATGGTGATGAACAGGGCGAAGAACAGGAGCGACGACCCGAGGTCGCGCTCCCAGAACATGATCACCATCGAGAACGCCCAGGCCAGCAGGATGGGCCCGAAGTGCTTCACCTCGGGCACCCACATGCCGGCGATCTTGCGGGTGCCGGCCGAGAGCAGGGCCTGCTTCTCGACGATGTACGAGGCGAAGAACACGCAGAGGACGATCTTGGCCAGCTCCCCGGGCTGGAAGTTGATGGGGCCGAACCGCACCCACAGGCGCGACCCGTTGATCTCCTGACCCAGCACCGGCAGCAACGGCATCAGCAGCAGCGCGAGCCCCAGCAGGGCGAAGGTGTAGCGGTAGCGCTCGATGTCGCGGGCCCGCCGCACGAAGGCCAGGGTGGCCACGAACGCGCCCACGCCGATCGCCGTCCACAGTGATTGAGGCCCGGCCAGGTCGGCGTCGAGGCGGGCGACGAACACGTAGCCCACCCCGTTGAGGAGGCCGGCCAGGGGCAGCAGCAGAGGGTCGGCCTCGGGTGCCATCGCCCGGGTGGCGACGTGGGCCGCGGCCAGCAGCCCGAGAATGACGAGCAGCAGGGGCACCAGGTTGGCCGGGAGCGAGGCGCTGCGGCCCAGGCTGGCCAGCACGTACGCGGCGCCGGTGAGGATGCCGGCCAGCAGCAGGAGCCCGAGCTCGGTGTTGCGCCGCCCCGAGGTCAGCCTCGTGCCGCCCATCACGACGGGCCCGGCGGCGCCGCCGCCGTGGTCGTCGTCGTGCTGGCCGCGGTGCGGGCCTCGGCTTCCTGGCGCAGGTTGTTCACGTACCGGTCGGCGGCGGCCTTGGACGACTGCGCCCTGCCCTCCCGGAGCTCGTTGTGGTGCACCGGCAGCACGTCGGCCAGGGTCAGCGGCTTGCGCTCCTGAAGGGTGGGCTCGAACCACAGGAGCCCACCGGGGCGGCCGCGGAAGATGGCCACCCGGTCGCCATCGAGGCCCACGAAGTAGGCGCTGCGGGCGTACCAGCCGACCGAGAGGATCACCGCCGCGAAGACGGCCAACACGAGCACGCAGAACGCCAGCACCCTCCAGGTGAAGCGTCGGGGTCGGGCGGCGACGGACGGGGGTGGCGTCGGAGTGGGCGCCCGGGTGGCGGTGGCGGTGGACGTGGACGACCGGGCCGGCCGTACCGCCTGGGACTCCGTCGGGGACGGTGGGGGCGGTGCGGGCGCGGGCCGATCGGAGCTCTCGGCGGCCAGCGCGGCCGAGGCCTCCTCGGCCCGCCCGCCGTCGTCGACCACGTCGACCACGACCACGGTGATGTTGTCCCCGCCACCCTCGGCCCGGGCCTGGCGGACCAGGTCGCGGGCCGCCTCCTGGGGGTCGGCCAGCTGGCGGAGGGTCGAGGCGATGCGGTCGTTGGAGAGCTCGTTGGTGAGCCCGTCGCTGCACAGCAGGATGCGGTCGCCGCGGTAGGGGATGATCTTCCAGCAGTCGAC
>JALYGL010000101.1 GCA_030777125.1 Actinomycetota bacterium | reverse complement strand
GCCTTCGACCAGATGGTGAGCGAGGCGGCCAAGATCCACTACCGGTCCAACGGCGACTTCAGCGTCCCCATGGTGGTGCGGGCGCCGTGGGGCGGGGGCGGTCACCGGGGGCCGTACCACTCCCAGGCGGTCGAGGCGTTCTACGCCCACGTGGCCGGGCTCAAGGTGGTGGCGCCGTCCACCCCCGCTGACGTCGCCGGCCTGCTGCGGGAGTCGGTGCACGATCCGGACCCGGTGCTGTTCCTGGAGCACAAGAAGACGTACCGGCGGGTGACCGGAATGGTCCCCGAGGGCGACTGGCGGGTGCCCATCGGCCTGGCCGACGTGGCCCGTCCCGGCGACGATCTCACCCTCGTCACCTACGGCCTGCACCGTCACCTGTCCCTCAACGCGGCCGAGGCCCTGGCCCACGACGGCTACTCGGTCGAGGTGGTCGACCTGCGGACCATCTCCCCGCTCGACCGCGAGACGGTGCTGGCCTCGGTGGTCAAGACCGGCCGGCTCCTGGTCGTCCACGAGGACAACGTGAGCTTCGGAGTGGGAGCGGAGATCGCCGCCATTGTGGCCGAGGAGGCGTTCTACGACCTCGACGCCCCCGTGCGTCGCTTGGCCATGGCCGACGTGCCCGCCCTGCCGTTCGAGGTGGGCCTGGAGGCCGCTCTCGTCATCGACGCCGAGGCCATCCGGGTGGCGGCCAAGGACCTGCTCGAGTCCTGAGGCGAAGCCGGTGTGCCCGGCCGCCGCGGTCCGGGCACACCGACGTAGCACGGCTCTACAGGGGCAGGCCGGTGCCGGGCACACCCGGTACGGGGATACCGCCCAGCAGGCCGAGCAAGGTGTTCAGCAGGGCCGTGATCAGACCCGTGACACCACCGACACCGGGGACGCCCGGGCCGCCGGGCAGGCCGGGGACGCCGGGCAGGCCGGGGACGCCGGGCACGCCGGGCAGGCCGACGCCGGGGGAGGTGCAGGCGCTGACGGTCACGGTCTGGTTGGGGCCGATGGCGGGCAGGTTGATCGGGACGACGGTCGGGCTGCCGTTGACGGTCAGCGTCAGTGATCCGCTGACGACCGTTTCGGCCGATCCGCTGTTGACGACCAACACGACACCCTGGCCGTTGGCACACGCACCCGGCGTGATGGTCGGAGCCGTGACAGCGCCGGGATCGACCGTGGCCGACAGCGTCAGGGCGACCGCGGACGAAGGCGGTGTCGATGCGCAGGTGGGGGTGCCGTCGTCGACACATACCTCCAGCGGCACGTTCGGTAGGGCGACGGGGCCGGCCGTCACCGTGACCGTGGTCGGCGCGGCGACCGCGGGACCGGCCATGGCCATCAGGCCGATGGCGCAGGACAGCGCCACCAGCCGGCGGACAAGGGTGTTCAGGCAAGGCTTGACCAACGGGTTCTCCTTGGGTGGTGTCTTGTGGTCGGCGCAACGTCGCCGAGGGCATCTGCCCCGACCGCCATCGAACGCTCCGGCCAGAGCCGTCGGAAGGGACAAAACCGGACAAACCCACAAACTGGCGAAATAGGACGAATCCCCCCAAGGACTACGTGGGGGGAGGACGGAGCGCCGGTCAGTCGATGCGGACGGTGCCGGTACCGGCGACGATCCCGCCGATCTCCACCGCCTCGATCCCAGCGCCCTTCAGCACCGACATCGCTTTGGGTACGTCGCCGGCGGGGACCACGGCCACCATGCCGATGCCGAGGTTGAACACCCTGGCCATCTCCCGGGCGGCGATCCGGCCCAACCGGCGGATCTGGCCGAAGATCTCGGGGATGGGCCAGGCGTCGCCCTCGACCACGCCGTCACAGTAGGGGGGGAGGGCCCGGGCCAGGTTGGCCTGCAGACCGCCGCCGGTGATGTGGGCCAGGGCCCGCACGTCGACCGCCTGCTGCAGCTGCAGCAGGGCCGGGGAGTAGATCACCGACGGCCGCAGGAGCTCGTCGGCCAGGGTGTGGCCGGCGCCCGTCCACGCCGGGCCGTCGAGGGGGAGGGCCGCCTCCTCCAGCAGCACCCGGCGGGCCAGGGAGTACCCGTTGCAGCGCAACCCCGGTGAGGGCAGCCCGATCAGGCGGTCGCCGGGCTCCACCCGCCGGCCGTTGACCACCGCCGTGCGCTCGACCACGCCGACGGCGAAACCGACCAGGTCGAACTTGCCCGGTTCCAGGAGCCCCGGCAGCTCGGCCATCTCGCCCCCGATGAGGGCACAACCGGCCTGCCGGCAGCCGGCCACGATGCCGCCGACCAGCTGCTCGATCTGAGCCGGGTCGAGGCGCCCGACCAGGATGGTGTCGAGGAAGAACAGCGGCTCCGCCCCCTGGGCGGCGATGTCGTCGACGACCATGGCCACCAGGTCGAGGCCGATGGTGTCGAAGCGCCCGGCCTGGCGGGCGACCAGGCCCTTGGTGCCGACGCTGTCGGTGGACGAGACCAGCACCGGATCGGCGTACCGGGCCGGGTCGAAGGCGAACATGCCGCCGAACCCGCCCAGGTCCCCCACGACCTCCGGTCGGTAGGTGGTGCGGACCTTGGCCTTGATCCGCTCGACCGCCTCCTCCCCGGCGGCGATGTCGACCCCGGCCGCGGCGTAGGACTCACCCACAGGGGTGGACCAGGTCGACCTCGGGGAGATCAGCGGCCCGGCTCAGCCGGAGCGGCACGTCGACGGGATAGCTGCCGGTGAGGCAGGCAGCGCAGAAGCCGGACCCGGGGGCCCCGGTGGCGGTGAGCAGCCGGTCGATCTCGAGGTACGACAGCGTGTCGCAGCCCAGGTAGTCACGGACCTGGGGGACGGTGAGGTCGGCGGCCAGCAGCTCGGCCCGGGTGCCGGTGTCCATCCCGAAGAAGCACGGCCACCGGTACGGGGGTGACGAGATGCGCAGGTGGATCTCGGCCGCCCCCGCCTCCCG
>JALYGL010000100.1 GCA_030777125.1 Actinomycetota bacterium | reverse complement strand
GGGCGCTTCGTGGAGACCTACCGCCGGTCGTGGTTCCCGACCGGCCGGGAGATGGTCCAGGGCAACCGGTCCGACAAGCAGGCGGGCAGCCTGGTCGGCCTCCACTACCACCTGCACCAGGCCGACTACTGGTACTTCACCACAGGCCGGGCCCGGGTCGTCCTGCACGACCTGCGCGAAGGATCGCCCACCGACCGGAACACCCTCGCCCTGGACATGGGCGACGACGACGAGCGCGGCGTGTTCATCCCTCCCGGCGTGGCTCACGGGTTCGCCGCCCTCACCGACCTCACCATCACCTATCTGGTCGACCAGTACTACAACGCCGAGGACGAGTTGGGGGTGGCGTGGGACGACTCCTCCATCGGCGCCCAATGGGGTGTCACCAACCCGATCCTCTCGACGCGTGACCAGTCGAACCCGGGCCGAGCCGAGATACCGCCCGGGCGGCGTCCCTACGCCGGGCTGCGCACGTAGCGCTCCACCGCCGCGGCCCCGACCAGCCGGGTCGTCACCCGCCCCCGGTGATCGGCCAGCAGGACGGTGGGGGCGCTCCGGACCGAGTAGGCCCCGGCCAGGGCCGGCTCACGGGTGGCGTCGACGGTGACCACACGGGCCGACGGGTCCGACGCCCGCAGGCGCTCGGTGACCGGTCCGCAGGCAGCGCAGTACGGCGTGGTGAACACCACCCAGGTGCGGGCCGCGCCCGCCCGCAGCGACTCGGGCAGCGCCGGATGGTCCGGCCGGGCCGCCGTCACCCGCTGTCGCCACCGGTGGTACAGCCGGGTGGCCAGGGCGACGGCCAGGAGCACGGCGACGACCACCAGGGCCCGCCCAGGCGGCATCACCGGGTCACCTGGACGCCGCGGCGGCGGGCCGCCAACAGCCACATCTCGCACCCCACGCAGATGCCGGTCGTCGCCGACAGGGCGGCGAGGACGGCCACCAGCAGAGCCAGCGCCCACCCGACGGCCGCGCTCCCGGCCGCGAACGCCACCGTGGCCGTGGCCAGCACGACGACACCCACGCTGGCGGCGAAGCGGGGCGGGCGAGGGTCCTCCAGCTCCGCCGGCGGGGCCAGGCGGGGCCGGACCACGTCGGCGTAGAGGCGCAGGAACGGGCCGTACCGGGGCCCGAAGGCCGCGCCCAGCAGCAGCACGGCGGCGAAGAGAGGCACCACCGGACGCCAGTCGAACAGGAACCCTGCCAGCAGGGCCGAGGCCAGCACGGCCTGGTTGAAGCGCGGGCCTCGGGGATCGATGGGCGTGGGCGGACCGGGCATACGCCAAGTCTAAACCCGACCCCGCGGGTCGGCATTCCGGCGGCCCGAGTCGGGCAACGTAGCGTGGTGCGGTGTCGACGCCGAAGCTGCGGGGCAGGGTGGCGGTCGTCGCCGTCGAGCACGAAGAGCTGGCTCTGAGGCTGGCCGGGGCAGGCGCCACCGTCGTGCTGGTGGGCGACGACGCCGACCGGGCCGGCCGCATACTCGCCACCATCCATGCCCGGGCCTCCGGGCGGGGCGCATACTTCGCCACCGGACCGGGGGGCGGGTCGGCGGGCGACGCCGACGCCCTGGTCGAGCTGGTGGCCGAGCAGTTCCGAGTCGAGCCGTAGGGTGGGGCCCGTGAAGCCCGTCATCGGCATCACCGCCTACCCGCGGGTGATCGAGACCGCCCTGGGCCCGACCCTGCTCCACACCGCGTCCCGGTTCTACGTGGAGAGCGTCGAGCGGGCCGGGGGCATCCCGGTGGTCCTGCCCGTCATCGCGCCCGGTGGCAGCGAGGAGGTCCTCACTGCGGTCGACGGTGTGCTCATGACGGGAGGGGGCGACATCCAGCCCTCACGCTACGGGGCTCAACCCACGGCCGAGACGCGGGGCGTCGACCCTGCCCGCGACGCCTTCGAGCTGCGGCTGCTGGAGGTCGCCATCGACTCCGACATGCCCCTGCTGGCCACCTGCAGGGGCATGCAGGTCCTCAACGTGGCCATGGGCGGGTCGCTGATCCAGCACGTCCCGACCGCCACCGGCCAGGAGCACGGGCACCACGACCGGTGGCGGGAGGCCGTCCACAAGGTCAAGATCGAGCCCGACAGCCAGCTGGCCGAGGCCCTCGGCACCACCGAGGTGGAGGTCAACTCCATCCACCACCAGGCCGTCGACCAGGCCGCCCCCGGCACCCGGGCCGTGGCCTGGGCCGAGGACGACACGGTGGAGGCCATCGAGCTGCCCGGGAGCCCCCACGTGGTCGCCGTGCAGTGGCATCCCGAGCTGCTGGAGGACTGGCCCGAGCAGCAGGGGCTGTTTCGCCAACTGGTCGACCGGGCCGCGGCCCGGGCCGGTCGGCGCCGCCGTTGACGGGATGATCTGGGGGGGAGGATTTGTTACTATCTCCGTAGGAGAAATTCGTCCCCCAGATCCTCCTCCGGAGTAGGTGCACTGATGGCGACTACCGAACTCGACCTCGGCAGGTACAAGCTCGGGTGGAGTGACGTCGAGGACTACGTGTTCAAGCCCAAGAAGGGCCTGAACGCCGACATCGTCAACGAGATGTCGTGGATGAAGGGCGAGCCCGACTGGATGCGCCAGTTCCGGCTGCGCGCCCTGAAGATGTTCGAGCGCAAGCCCATGGCGCCGTGGTTCGCGGTCAACATGCCCGACCTGGACTTCCAGGACATCTACTACTACATCAAGCCCACCGAGAAGCAGGTCAGCAGCTGGGACCAGCTTCCCGACTCGGTCAAGGACACCTACGAGAAGCTGGGCATCCCCGAGGCGGAGCGCAAGTACCTGGCCGGGGTCACCGCCCAGTACGAGTCCGAGGTCGTGTACCACCGCAACCACGACGAGCTCGAGGCCCAGGGCGTGCTGTTCATGGACATGGACACCGCCCTCCGGGAGCACCCCGACGTCGTCAAGCGCTGGTTCGGCACCGTCATCCCCCCGGGCGACAACAAGTTCGCGGCCCTCAATTCGGCCGTGTGGTCGGGCGGGTCGTTCATCTACGTCCCGCCGGGCGTCGAGGTGGAGATGCCGCTGCAGGCCTACTTCCGGATCAACGCCGAGAACATGGGCCAGTTCGAGCGCACCCTGATCATCGCCGACGAGGGGTCCACCGTTCACTACATCGAGGGCTGCTCGGCCCCCGTGTACAGCACCGACTCCCTGCACTCGGCCGTGGTCGAGCTGGTGGCCATGCCCAGCGCCCACATCACCTACACCACCATCCAGAACTGGTCGACCAACGTCTACAACCTGGTCACCAAGCGGGCCCGAGCCGAGACCGAGGCCCGGGTGGAGTGGATCGACGGCAACATCGGCAGCCGCCTGACAATGAAGTACCCGTCCGTCTACCTGATGGGGCCCAAGGCCAGCGGCGAAGTCCTCTCGGTGGCCTACGCCGGCGCCAACATGCACCAGGACGCCGGGGCCCAGATGGTCCACGCCGCCCCCGAGACCACCTCCACCATCATCTCCAAGTCGATCTGCAAGGACGGTGGGCGTACCTCGTACCGGGGCAAGGTCCGGGTGGAGGAAGGGGCCAAGGGCTGCAGGAGCCACGTCCGCTGCGACGCCCTCATCCTCGACGCCGACAGCCGGTCCGACACCTACCCGTACATGGAGATCGGCGAGCGCGACGCCCGCATCGGGCACGAGGCCACCGTCTCCAAGGTGGGCGAGGACCAGCTCTTCTACCTGATGAGCCGGGGCCTCAACGAGCAGCAGGCCATGAGCATGATCGTCAACGGGTTCATCGAGCCGGTCACCCGCACGCTGCCCATGGAGTACGCGGTGGAGTGGTCCCGCCTGATCGAGCTCAACATGGAGGGATCGGTCGGCTAGTCCGGGGGCCGGACGCCTAGTCTGGCCCCGGTGACCCGGAACCGGCGCGTCCGGGCCGCGGTGACAGCGGGGACGATCGGGGTGCTCGCCGGTTGGGCCTCCCCGCCCGCCGGGGCCCAGGTCGACACCTGCCCCGCGCCGGGACCGGACGCCGGCCGGGTCATCCTCACCGAGCCGGCCGCCGGGTCGCCGGTGAGCGGGCGGGTCAGGGTGCGGGGGTCGGCCAGCTCCCCGGTCGACGTGGCCAGGGTGGAGCTGTTCGTGGGCGATGCCCGGAAGGACTTCGCCGTGTTCGACCCGCCCACCCGGTCCGGAACCTTCGTGCTCACCTGGGACACCGCGGGTGCCCCTGCCGGTCCGACCACGCTCCGGGTCGTCGCCTGCGGTGGAGGGCGGGGCCAGACGCCCCTCGCCCGGGCCGTGGGCTCGGTGGCCGTCGACGTCCGCAACAGCGGCCCCGCCCCTGTCCCGGCGCCGTTGACGCCGGTCACCCGGGGGACACGGTCGAGCCCGCCCGGACGCGGCCCCCTGTGGGTCGGCGCGGTCGTCGGTATTTCGGGACTGGTGGGCCTGGTCGTCGCCAGCGGGTACCGGCCCGGCCGGGGCCCGGTCCGGCGCCCACCGACCGAGACGCCGCCGGCCGGCTAGCCGGAGATCACCATCTCCGGCGCCGCCGGTGCCCCGCCTTTCGGGGGACGGTCGGCTCGATCAGCTCGACCACCGTCACCTCGTCGTCGGGTTCCTCGACCCGCTCGACGTCGGCCTGGGTGGCGACCATGGGTTCCGGCTCCTCGGGGTCCGGCTCTTCGGGCTCCGGCTGCGGAGGCACCTCGAGGGCGACGGGCCCCGGCACCCTCGGTGGTCCGGGTGGCTCGCGATCGGCCGCGGCCGCGGTCACGGGCTCGGCCACCTTCGGGGGCTCCATCGCGGGACCCGGAGTCGGGCGGTCCAGTGAAAGGTCGAGCGGCCGGCCGCCGGTGTCGGACGCAGGCGGGGGAGCGTCGTCGCCGGCCACCTTCCGGTGTCGACGGCGGGCGCCGACAACGACGATGCTCAGGAGCGTGGCGCCGGTCACCAGCCGGCCCGGGGTCGCGGCCGCCGGCCTGCGGAACTCGAGGCTGACGACGTGGTCGCCGGCCTCGACGGGCACGCCGACGAACGCGCCGTCGGCCACCAGGACCGGCACCGGGCGTCCGTCGACCGTCGCCCGCCACCCCGGGAACCGCGACTCGGCCACGACCACGAGGGAGGGCCTGGAGCCGCTGGTGTCCACCCGCCACTCTCCGGACGACGGCCGGGTCCAGCGCACCGTGGTGGTCGTGGCGGCCGCTCGGGGCAGGCGCTGGTACAGGGGGGCGAAAGCGGCGATGCGGTCGGTGACGAGGCGACCGGCGTCGACCACGTTCCCCGGCCCACGGAGGGCCGGCCCGGTCACCATGCTCGGCACACCGTCGGGCGGGCACGCCGGACACGTCAGCACGAAGGCGAACCGTCTCCCGGCCGAGTCGGGGATGCGGTCGAACGGGAACGTGGTCAGTCCGTACTCGTCCGTGGCCACGGCCTGGGCGCGGGCCCGCTCCGGCCCGAGGGTGCGTCCGTCGCCGGCTACGTCGTGCAGCGCCAGCTCGGCCCGGTCCGCGCGCCGGTCCAGCCAGACGGACACGCCCTGGAGGTCGCCGGCCAGCGCCGGGAAGACTGCGCCCACGCCGGTTCCGCCGGCGGTGAGCTCGTAGCCGGCGAAGAGCGATCCCATCCACGCATCGACCGCACAGGCGATGCCGACCTCGCCACCGAGGCCACCGGGTGGCGCCGGACCACCCTCGCAGGAGACCGGTGCCTGGCCGCCGCCGATGCCCGTGCGCTCGAGGGTGGCGGCCGCCTCGCCACCGGTCACCACGGCCACGTTGCGATGGGCCAGCGAGGTGGCCAGGACGGGGGCGAGGGCCGGGTCGCGCACCGGCACGGCGGCGTCGTAGGCCCGTACGAGGGGCAGCACCCGGGGGTTTCGTAGGAGTGTCACCTCGGGGATCGTCTCGGTGGCGGTCCCGACGTCGACCGGCCGCTCCACGGCGAGGTACTTGGTGCCGGTCAGCCCGTACGCCGCCTCCCGGTACCCCGGGGGGCTGACGTAGGGCTCACCCGTCAACCGCCACACCTGTTCAGCCGCCACCTTGTGCGGCCATCCCATCGCCACCGCCCGGTCGGCGGCCAGCACGGCCGCCACCGGTCTGGGGTCGAGGCGACCCACCGCCACCCGGTCGTCTCCCCCCTCCGACGCCAACGTCCGGGCCGCTTGGGCGTAGGCCGCGCTGGCCCCGGGGGGCTGGGCCCGGTAGTGGCTGCGGTACGGGGCCACGTCGACCAGGAAGGCGGCGGCCGTCACCAGCGCCGCAGCTGCGCCCGCGAGCGGCGCCAGTTGGGCCCGGTCCGACGCCGGGCGGGCAACCATCCACCGTTCCAGGAGCCTCACCGGGTAGGCGGCGCCCAGGGCCAGCCCGAGGGCGGCGACGAGGTGGAACCGGGGGAAGCGCAGGCTGGCCAGCACGGGGACCGACTCCTGGGCCTGCCCCAGCGGGCTCAGGTATGGGAGGGCGGCGAGCAACACGGCCCCGCCCACGAGCATCACCGGCGTGAGCCGACCGAGGTGCAGGCGCCTGACGAACGCCCCCAGCAACAGGCCGGCAGCGGCGCCGGCCGCCAGCAGCTGCGGGACCTGGCCCTCCAGGTCGGCGCCGCTCCGGGCCAGGGCGACGGCGCCGGACGACATCCACACGCCCACGGCCGATGCCACCAGGACGGCGGTGAGGCGGACGTCGCCCTTGCCCCGGGCCAGCGCGGCGATGGTGACGACGGTCAGGGCCACGCACACCCAGCTCAGGTAGAAGAACTCGGGGAACACCCCGACGCGGTCGAAGCTCACCGCTCCCTCGAGGTCGCCGGACCGGTTCAGGAAGATCCCGAGCTCCCGCTCCGCCGAGCCGGCGATGCCGCCGAGTGACCCGCCCTGCGTGAGCTCCGGGGGTGAGCCCACGAACTCGTCCCCGAGGGCCAGGTGCGGAAGGAGCCAATGGGCCATGGCCCCGAGCGAGATCCCGACGACCACAGCCATGCGGGTGACGACCTGGCCCGCCCTCGACGCCGCCTGGCCGCTCCGTACTCGGCCCAGCTCCATGGCCAGCATGCACCCGCCGAGGAGGGCCAGGGGCCACACCGACTCGGGCTGGTGCAGGACGGCCAGGGCCGACACCAGGCCGGCGGCCACGAGGTGGCGCCGGCCCTCACCGCGGAGCCCCTTGGCCAGGCTCCATGTGATCCACGGCATGGCCGCCATGACCGCGGCCGACGTCTCGCTCCCGCCCAGGGCGCCGTGGGCGACGAACAGCGGGTGCAGGGCGTAGACCAGCCCGGCGACCAGGGCGGCCGGCGTGCGTCCCCACAGCGACCGGGCCAAGACGAAGGCGCCCCAGCCGCCCACCACCTGGAGGGCCAGGATGGCGACCTTGACGGCGACGTCGGCGCCGACGGCGGCGGCGAGGGGGACCAGCATGAACACCGGGGCGGAAGGGACCAGGGCCCATGTGGGCGTGCCGCCCCACATCTCGGACAGCCAGTACGGGATGCGACCGTCGGCCACCAGATGGTCCTTCGCCAGGCCCACGTAGAGCGACATGCCGGGCCCGTCCAGCACCAGGGCACCAGCCCGCCAGAGGCCGGAGAACGCGGCTACGGCCAGGGCCAGGAACGCGGGCACGACGAACCGGCCGAGCGGTGACGGGATCCGGGCCATGCCGCGCCTCAGGCCGGGAGACGCACCGCCCGTCCGTACGCCCATGCGGCGGCCGACGCTAGCAGCGGGCCGGCCGGGACCGGTCGGCCTTACCGTGGGACCAGTCGCCCCACCTCCAGGCGGTACAGGCACAGCTCCGTATGAGGAGCCAGCACCACCAGCGCCTGGTCGAGCTCGGGTGCATCGAGGGCGAAGATCCTGTGTTGACGCTCCCCGGGCCGCACGTTGACGACACGGAACTTCTGCTGGCCACGCTGGGCCAGACCCTCGGTGACGAAAGGAACGGGATCGGCGACCAGCGACATGACCGACGTCATCCGGGTGCCGAACTCCAGCCTCATCGCCAGGCCCTCGCCACTCAGTGACCGGGGGGGCCGGAAACCGAACGTGACCCTCTCGCGGCCAGCGGTCAGGCACATCCGATCACCTCCGACGTACCGGGGGGTCGCACCGACCACCCCGAAGTCCGCACTTTGCGCCAGCTGTGCGGCTGTCCCACCCGAATCCGGTAGGAAGGCCACCGGCTGGACCGTCCCATCCCTCGCGACGTGGAACAGTTCACCGTCGCTCACATCGAAGTTGGCGGCTGGATCGAGCAGAGGGACGACCTCGGACGCACTGTTGTAGGGGACGAGGAGGTAGGGCACCACGTCCTCATGGAAGACACCGTCGACCAGGGCCACCCGGACACCCGACTGCCGCAGTCCGGCCAGGCCCCGTTCGGCGCGATCGAGGATCACTCGAGACCGGGCCCCGAACCAATGCTCCGGCTCCCCGATGCGGTAGCCGCCCCAGAGCGACAGCGCCACGTAGGCGACCACCCCCGCCCCCAGGAGGCCGCGACGCGCAGGGACAGGCCCGGCCACCGTGGCCCGCGGCAACCCGGTTCGGCTGTCGAGCACGGCGGTCGCCAGTGCGAGGAAGAACAGGAAGACGCCTTCGAGGTTGAAGTAGGTCGTGTAGGCGATCACCTCGGGCGGGAAGTAGCCGATCCGGGTCGAGGCCACGACCACGGCGTTGAGGAGGAACGTCACGGTGAAGAACACCCACGCTCGCCACGCCGAAGCCCTTCTGGCCACCGACCACACGATGAGGGCCACAAGCACGATGTGGGTGGCGACGGCGGCGGACCATATGATCCCGGAGACGTCGTCCTTGGGCACGAAGACGCCGAACAGGTTCGGCACGAACACCCGAGACCACAGGATCCCCAGGTACCGGACGACGACGTCCACGCTCTGGTTGAGCTCGGTCGGGTACTGGCTGACATAGACGACGGCGACCGCACCAGTGGTGACGGCGTAGAGCAGCCAGATGCGCCACTCGCGGATGGTTTGGGCAAGGGAGTCCTGCAGCGGTCGTCCCGGCTCGACGAGGAGCACCCGGATCAGCACCAGGTACACGGGCACGAACACCGGCTTGATGGAGAACAGCAGGGCCAACGGCACCGAGACCACCGACACCGCCAGGTACGGCCAGTGGCCGGTCCGGTGCCACCGCACGTAGGTGAGGATGGCGACGAAAGAGAGGACGGTCGCGGGCACGCGGTCGAGACCGGAGGCCCACCACTGCGTGACGCCGACGTGGACCATGGAAACGCCGTAGCCCAGGGTGAACAGCAGCGGCCCGGGCCCGGGTCGGAGGAGCTCGGCCAGTATGCGGTGGAACAGCAACAGGCTCAGCGCAAACCCGATCAACAGGAGGGCCTGAGCTGCGGGGAACTCGAACCCGAACGCCCGGTGAAGTATCCAGTCGCCGAGCCGGTGCCCTGGGGCGAAGTGGCCCGACGTCGGCTCCAGGAGATAGGAGAGCGAGAGACCCTCCACCTGGGCCTGGCGAAGGTTCTTGATGTCGTCCCAGACGAAGCCGCTGGATGAGTTGAGTATGGCCAGGCTCGTGACCGGCAGGAGCACCGCAGCGGCCAAGGCGAGGAGCCGACCCAACGGCGTGAGCCGGAGCGGAGGCGGCCGGGGGGAGTTCGGTACCCGCCGGGGCGCGGTCGGACTGGCGCGGGACGGCCAGCCGTCCCGCCGCACGAGGAGGCACAGGCCCACGCCCGCTCCGAGCAGGGCCATGACCGCCACCGGGCCCGCGAACTCGATGGTCCCGGCCGCGCTCACGGGCTGGCTGCCGCTGTCGCCGGTCGGCGGCGACCCGGCCGGATGTTGTAGCCGGTCAGGCCGACCAGAACGACCAGCGATCCGACGCTCAGGAGGAATCCGTACCGCACGGATCCCGGGAGATAGCGCAGCACCACCTCGCTGGTTCCACCGCCAAGGGGGAGGGCGGTGAACGCCACGTTGGCGCGGTGCGCCCGCACGGGCCGGTCGTTGACCGTCACCGTCCAGCCCGGGTACCGGGTCACGAGGGCGACGAGCCATCCCGGATCGTCCCGCTCCACCCGGAGGTGGATCTCGGTCGGGTCCTCCCGGACCACCCGGACGGTACCGGAGGTACCGTCGGCGCCGGGCACGTCGCCGTGGACGAGCACCGTCCGGCGGGTGTCGAAGCCGGGCTGCTCGAGGGTGCGGAGCGCCTCCTCGTCGTCACGCACGGAACGGACGCCCGCCGGGGAGAAGAAGCGGGGCGGGCTTCCCGGGACCCGAAAGATCCCCACCCTCCCGCTGCCACCGACCCGCTCCATGCCCGCGGGCACGGTCCCCGGAAGAACCGCAGTACTGGCCACGTAGCCGATTCCCAGGGTGTTGACGAGACGTTCGGACCTGATCGGCTCGGGGAGGGCGAGAAGACGGCGCTGGAGGAGGTCGTAGTGGTACACCCCCGACCCGTCGTAGCTGCTCGGGATGCGCAGCCGGTACCACAGGTTCGTGTCGGGGTTCATGAGCCCGTCCACCATGACGGTCTCCGCACCGACCGTGTCCCTGAGTGCGGCCATGGCCGGCGACACCGGATAGAAGTACCTCGGATCGATGGTCGGGTTGTACTGGCGCAGCATGAAGCCGGTCTGGGCGAAGACCACCCCGACCAGGACCGTCCCGCCGCCGATCCGCGCCCACGATCGTCCTCGTCCCACGACCAGCAGCGCGGCGGCGGCAACGGCGGCGAGGAAGCTGACGCTGACGTAGCGGAGGTGCTGGCGGACCACCTCCCGAGCCAGTTCGCTGGCCACGCCGTTGCCCGGCTGGCCGCCGAAGTAGTTCCGCACCATTCGCTGCGACACCAAGGCCAGGGCCAGGAGAGCGGCGCCGGTCACGACGATGGCCAGACCGGCGACCAGCGGGCGTCGGCGGGGAGCGGACAGGAAGTCCACGCCGACGGCGGCCAGGCAACTGAGGGCGAACAACCACACTGGATGACTTCGGCTGACGACGCTCAGCTCCACCAGGGGCAGGGACCCGACGAGGCGGCCGAGTCCCCCGATGTCATGCACCCACAGGAACCACAGCACGGCGGTGACGGTGAAGAAGGTGACGACGAATGGACTGGCCGGTCCGGTGGCCGAGCGCCGCCGCACCAGCGAGGCAACTCCCACCCCGGCCAGCAGGAGCACGGCCAGCCCGATGTAGAAGCTGACAGCCTCGTTGTAGTTGGAACCGATGGCGTCGCCGCCGGGGAGGCGAAGAGTGCCTCGCAGGGGCCCGGGATCGTAGTAGCGGGTAGCTGGGCTCCCGAACAGGTTCGGGAAGGCGTGCAGCGTCGTGAAGCGGGCGTCGAAGTGGGTCAGCGCCCGAGTGCTGCCTTCGGCGTAGGCGGTGCTACGGAACAGGTACTCCAGGAACGGCAGCGTCTGCACCGCGCTCAGACCAGCCCCCAACACGGTGGCGCCCGCGATCTCGGTTGCCCGACCGACCCGTCGTCGAATGGGTCCCTCGGCGATGACCACACGGAGGGCGGCGTACGCCAGGACGAGTCCCAGGCTGAAGAACAACGTCTCGGGGTGTCCGGCCAGGAAGGCCCATGCCACGACCCCCGCGTAGGCGGTCAGGGCCGCCCATCGCCGGCGGCGGTTCGCGGCCTGCAGGGCGACCTCGACCAGGTAGAGCCCGGCGGGTAGGCAGATGGCAGCGCCGGGGTGGGGCCAGTTGACCCAGAGGACGTTGTAGGCGCTGAAGGTGAACGCGACCGCACCGAGCACCCCGGCCACGTGCGAGAGTCGCACCCGGCGAAGGAACAGGTACGTGAACATCCCGAGGGCGAGCAGCTTGAACCCGGCGGCAGCGAAGAGGGCGATGCGGAACGGGAGTACGTAGAACGGCAGGCTGAAGGGTGACAGAACAGCGGACACGTTGTTGGCCAGGTGGGGCGCGCCCCCCGCGTTGTAGGGGTTCCAGACGGGAAGGTCCCCACGGGCGAGCCGATCGCGGTTCCACTCCAGCCACGGGTGCATCTGCCACACGGGGTCGCCGAGGAGTGGGTTCTCGGCCGTGTAGCCCTCGGGCGCCACCCGGAACAGCTCGGACTCCTGGAGGAGGTCGGTGGTGGCGTAGTAGCCGTTGGAGCTGATCGGCTCCCACAGGAACACGACCACCAGGACGACGAGGACGGCGCCGGCCTGCCCGACCTGGCCGGGGGTCGTCGCCCGCTCCCGCCGGGTCGCGCTCACCACCGGATCCTAGGGGCGGAGGTCAGAGCAGGGCGGCGGCGACGCCACTCCGGGGGAGCCGCCTACTATTCCCGAAGACGGTCGCGGGCACCCGCGATTGGTTGCGTCCCGGGTCGGAGGGGCGTCCGTCGCAGCCTGCCGAACCGGCGTCCAGACCAGGAGTGCTCGTTGAGTTGCGTCGTAGGGATGGCCCCGTCGTGAGCTCCGCCGAGGCGGTGACCGGCGCGGCGCGGCGTCAGCCACCCGGTGACTGGTCCGGAGCGGACCCCCGTTACCGGGGCTACCGACCGGTCCGCGAGGCCGTCCGTCTGGACCATCGAGTGCGGGTGGCGGCCGGGCTGGTCCCCCCCGGGATCCGACGCATGGTCGACCTGGGGGCGGGCGACGGCTATCTCACCTCGGCGCTGGGCGCGGACGCCGACCTGGCGGTCGCCGTCGACGTGGGCGCTCCGGCCCCTCTGGCCCCGTTCCGTCGACCGGTGCCCAGGGTGACGGCCCGCCTCCCGGGACCATTGCCCTTCCGGGCGGGCGCCTTCGACGTCGTCGTGAGCCTGGAGGCCATCGAGCACCTGCTCGATCCGGACGAGCTGCTGCAGGAGGCGCGGCGGGTGCTCGCCCCCGGAGGTTGCCTCGTCCTCTCCACCCCCCGGCTCGACTCGTTCCTGGTGATCGGCTCTCTCCTGCTGGGAATGCAGCCACCGGGCGTCGAGGCGTCGTCGCGCCGCCGTTACGGGAGCCCCTTCGGCGAACAGCGACCGTCGGGGCACGTGCACCTGTTCACCCGGCGGGCCCTGGCCGAAGCACTGCGCTCGAACGGCTTCAGGCTCGAGGCCTACGGCGAAGGCCGCTTCAGCTCGAGCTGGTGGCAGGCGGTGCGGACCGACCGCCGGCCGACTGGGCGCGACCTGGCGGTCGCCCTTGTGCTGGCCGTCTACGATCTGATCCCTTTCCGGAAGGACGTGATGGTGGTCCGAGCCGTTCGGCTGGAAGACGGATGAGCAGCGAGCAGCGGGAGTACCAGCGCAGCTTCTACGACCGGCACTATCCGAAGCGGGCGGCCGCAGTGCGCGATCAGCTCGGTCACCCGCTCCTACGCTCGTTCAACGACCGACTGGCCGAGGTGGTGCTCGACCAGGCGCTGGCGTCGGGCCGCAGCCCCGCGGAGGGCCCGGTGCGGGTGTACGAGCCAGGCTGCGGCGAGGCGCTGTTGGGCTCGGGTCTGGCCCGGGTGGCGGTCCGGCGTGGCCTCTCCCTGTCCTACACCGGGGCCGACCTGAGTCAGGGAGCCCTCGACGTGGCCGCCACCGTCGTGGCCGGCGACCTGCGGCTGGGCGATGCCACCGACGTCACCGCCGAGCTGCCGGCACGCAGCCAGGACGTCGTCGTGGCCAAGAACCTGCTCCACCACCTTCCCGACCCGGCGGGCTTCCTGCGCCAGGTCGCCAGGGTGCTGCGTCCCGGAGGTCGCCTGGTGGCGTTCGAGCCGTCACTCGGATGCCCGCAGTTCCTGCTCTTCAACGGCCTGGCCCCGCGGCGGGAGCGCTACTACTGGGAGGGTCAGGGCCGGAACCGGGCGGCCATCGAGTCGGCCGGGCTGCAGGTCAACCGCCGCGACCGCTTCGGCTGGCTCCCCTTCGAACTGGCCTTCGTCATCCGGCCGGACTGGTTCCGCCGGATGTTCTCGACGGGGGACCCGCGCGTCATCAGTCGGGTGTCCCGGCTGGACGATTGGCTGACGGCTCGGGTGCCGTGGTTCGCCTCCTACGTCGTGTGGGTGGCGACCTCAGGACCCGAAAGCAGTCGTGGTCGTGGCGTCGTCGAGGGCTAGGTGTAGTGACCCGCAGGGTCGTTGACACCGGTGACGGGCGGCCACGGCCGGCGGTGTGGTGGCGGTGATGGTGTAGAGGTGGAGCCAGGCGTCGGTCGGCACACGCCCACGCTCAGCCTCTGAATTGTCGCCACCTTCGGTCGCGCGGGAGCGGCAGCGGAACATTGAAGGCTCGATGTGAGATGAGCTGCGGTCGACGGGAGTCCGTTTCGACGAGGCGGCGGGCCCGACGGTCGGACATCCAGTCGCGCCCCCCCCAAAGGGTCACAAGCACGGCGGCTTCGAGGACGCTGTGGCTCGAGATCTTCGACGTGCCGTGCTGCCGGTCGACGAAGGTGATCGGCACCTCGACCAGCTTACCGCCTCTCCGCACCAGCCGGTACGCCATCTCGATGAGGAACCCGTAGCCGCTGGCGCGGATCAGGCGCATGTCCTCCACGTCGATGACATCGGCCCGGTAGGCCCGGTAGCCCGACGTGGCGTCGCGCACCGGCAGCCGGAGCGCACTGGTGGCGTAGCGGTTTCCGCAGCTGGAAAGGGCCCGCCGAGGCGCGGTCCAGTCGAGGATCCTGCCCCCCGGGACGTAGCGCGAGCCGATCACCAGGTCGGCGCCGCTCTCGGAGGCCTCCAGGAGCATGGGGATCACGATCGGGTCGTGGGACAGGTCGGCGTCCATGGTGATCACCACGTCCGCACCGCCGGCGATGGCATGGGCGAAACCGGCCTGGTAGGCCGACGCCAAGCCCTGCTTGGAGGTGCGGCGGAGCACCTCGACGTCGTCCACCGTGGCACCGATGGCCTCGACCACGTCGGCGGTCCCATCCGGGCTGCCGTCGTCGACCACGAGCACGCTCACCGCGGGAGCGGCCGTACGAATGCGGCGCAACAACGTGGCGATGTTGTCCGCTTCCTGATACGTGGGGACGACCACGGTGGCACGCACGGCCGGAAGCATAGGGTGTCCGGGTTCCGGTCGCCATGCTCGGCGTGGCGTGCGCGGCTGGTGCCGGAGACTCGCCGCCCGTACTCCCCGTTTGTAGACTCCTCGTGCCTTGCGCAGACCTGTGACGGACATGCCCGAGCCCTCGCCACCCCTCCTCGTGACCCCGCCGCGTCAGCGCGCCCGGTCCAACGGCAGCCGGAGCCCTGCCGCGGGAGTCGCCGGCGTGATCGTCCCCACGCACAACGACGGCTCCAACATCGGGCCGCTCGTGCAGCGCCTCCTGACCGAGCCGTGCGTGGGCGACGTCATGGTGATCGCCAGCGCGTGCGACGACGCCACCGTCCCGACGGTTCTCGAGCTGGCCGAGGCGGCCGACGGGCGGGTGCGGCTTTGGGTCGAGCCGGTCCGCTCGGGCAAGCCCGCGGCGGTGAACTTCGGACTGAGCCAGAACGAGCTGCCCGTCGTCATGGTGGTGTCCGGAGACGTGCTGCCTGACCCCGGCGCCATCCCCCGGTTGGTGGAGGCGGTGCAGCAGCCCGGGGTGGGGTTGGCCGGCGGCCGCCCGCTGCCGGTGAACCCGGAGACGACGGCGATCGGCCATGCCGTACACCTCCTGTGGCGACTGCACCACCGGGTCGCCCTCGGCCGACCGAAGATCGGGGAAGCCATCGCCATGCGGGCCGAGGCGGCGGTGCCGCTGCCGGCGACGTCGGTCGACGAACCGTGCTTCCAGGCCATGCTCGAGGGCGCGGGCTGGAGGTCGGCCTACGTCCCCGAGGCGGTCATCGCCAACCGGGGCCCGTGCACGGTGAAGGACTTCGTGAAGCAGCGGCGGCAGGTCCACACGGGCAACCTGTGGTTGCACCGCCGGCAAGGGTATAAAGTACCGAGCCTGCGTCCGGCGCTGCTCCTCAGGGAGCTGTGGCACGACCTACTCGATGACCCCCGTCGCTGCCGACCGATGCGCCTGTCCTGGACGGTCGGCACGGTGACGATGGAGGTCTGGGCTCGCCTGCTGGCCCGGTATGACTACGTGCGGGGAAGGGAGAATCGTGTCTGGGGTATGGTCGAAAGCGCCAAGGCTCCCGCGCTTGGCCCGGACCGGGTGGGCACTGGGGACGGCTAGCTCCTGGCGAGCCCGGGGGTGGCCTCGCCTGCTCCCGATCAACGTCACCGTCAGCACCAACTTCCGCTGCAACTTCAAGTGCGCCACGTGCAACGTCTACGAGCGCAAGGTGAAGGAGCTGGAGGCCGACGAGTGGGCCAAGGTGTTCCGGTCTCTGGGGCGGGCACCGGCGTGGATGACGTTCAGCGGCGGCGAGCCCTTCCTGCGCCGTGACCTGCCCGACATCATCCTCTCCGCGGTCGAGTCCTGCCGCCCGGCGGTGCTGACCATCCCCACCAACGGGTGGTTCACCGACCGGGTGGTGAACGGCTCCGAGCGCATCTGCAGGGAAGCCCCCGACACCCAGCTCAAGATCAACCTCTCCATCGACCACAACGACCCCCACCGCCACGACGAGATCCGCGGCGCCAAGGGCTCGTGGGACCGGCTCATGGTCACGTTGGAGCGCCTGCGGGCCCTCAACCTCCCCAACCTCACGATCGGCGTCCACACCGTCATCTCGCGGGAGAACGACCAGGACTTTCCGGGGGTGGCCCAGGGGCTGGCCAAGCTGGGGGCCGACTCCTACATCGCCGAGTGCGCCGAGGAGCGGGTGGAGCTCCAGACCATGGAGTCGGGGATCGGCCCGAAGGCCGATCGGTTCCGTCGGGCCGCGGCGGCCGTGCTGGCCGTCGACGCCGAGGCGAGCGGCGGCGTCGCCCGAGGGGTGCGGGCCCTGCGGGGCGAGTACTACAGCCGTGTGGCCCGGCTCCTCGACGGGGACGAGACCGCGATGCCCGTGTGCCATGCCGGCTTCCTCTCGACCCACCTCACCGCCGAAGGCGAGGTGTGGTCCTGCTGCGTCCTGGCCCGGTCGTTCGGCAACCTGCGTGACACCGACTTCGACTTCCGGCCGGTGTGGTTCTCCGGCGAGGCCGAGAAGTTCCGCCAGTGGATGCGCGAGCGCCGTTGCGCCTGCCCGCTGGCCAATGCCACCTACACCAACCTGCTGGCCGAGCCCGTGGCTGTCGGGCGGGTAGCCCTCGGCCTCACCAAGAAGCGCACCCTCGCCCCCTCGAACGGTGAGAGTTCCGCGCCCACCCTCGCCTCGAGCGTCCACGGGGTCAGCCGGTCGTGATCCTCGTCACGGGGGCGTCCGGGTTCATCGGATCGCACCTCGTCGGCGCCCTCGCCGCCGCCGGACGGCCGGTGCGCACCCTGGTCCGCTCGGAGGCCGCCGCCCAGCGGGTGCGGGCCGCGGTGGCGGACACCACCGGCGGTTCGGGCCTGGTGGAGGTTGTGCACGGCGACGTGAGCGACCCGGCCAGCCTGGTCGCCGCGGCCCGGGGCTGCGAGCTCGTGTACCACCTGGCCGGCACCTATCGCGGTGCTCCGGCCGAGATGCACGCCACCCACGTCGAGGGCACGCGGAACGTCCTCGACTCGCTGGATCCCGCGGCCCGCCTCGTCTACCTCAGCTCGACGTCGGTGTTCGGCTGGGACCAGTCCTGGCCCGCCGATCACCGGAGCCCCACCCGGCCCACCTCCGCCTACGGCGCAGCCAAGCTGGCCGCCGAGGGCCTGGTGCTGGGCCGGACCGCCGGGGAGTCGGTCGTGGCCAGGACCACCATCGCCTACGGCCCCGGTGACACCGGTGGCATGCTGCCGCGCGCCGTTCGGCTCCTCCGGCGGGGCGTCCGGTGGTTCCCCGGCGACGGCACCAACCGCATCCACCTGGTGCATGTCGACGATCTGGTCGCCGGCCTTTCCCTGCTGTCCGAAACGGGCAGTGGCGTGTTCCTGTTCGGCGGCCCGGAGGCGGCGCCGATGGGGCGCATCCTGACTCTCCTGGCCGAGGGCGCCGGGCTGCCGGCGCCCAGCTTCACCCTGCCCGGCGCCGCCCTGCGCCCGGTGGCCGCCGGTGTGGAGGCCTTGTGGGAGCTCGCCCGACGGGACGGCGAGCCGCCGCTCACCCGCCACAGCGTCGACGTCGCCTGCCGCGACCGGGCCTACTCCTGGGTCCGGGCCGCCGACGAGCTGGGCTGGTCGCCCAAGATTTCCCTCGAGGTCGGCATCCCCGAGACGGGAGCGTGGCTGATGAGCCACCAGACCGCCGAGCCTCTTCCTGTCCCAGCCACGAATGGAGCTGCCGTGCCGGCCACCCCTGAAGCGCCCCTGCCCTCGCACGGGTTCGAATGGCGGAGCTACTTCGCCGACGCCGACGAGGGCCTGGGGACGGTGTACGAGCGCTTCGCCCTCCAGAAGGTGCTCGAGTCGGCGATGGCCCAGACCGGGTCCACCAGCGTCCTCCATGCGCCGCTCTTCGGCATGTTGGGTGTTCCGGGCCTCGACGCCGTCTTCCTGGCCCGGTCCGGGACGCGTGTCGGCCTGCTCGACTTCGACCCCGAACGGTTCGACGCCGTCCGCTCCCTGTGGTCGGGCTACGGGCTCGACCCGGAGCTGCACGCGATGGAGAGCGCCGACCCGGCCACGTGGCCCGAGCAACTGCCGGCGTCCTACGACCTCGTGTTCAGCTTCGCGGCCCTCTGGTGGTTCGACGACCCGTGGGCCGTGCTGGCCGCCCAGGCCCGCTGGGCCCGCAAGGGTGTGCTGGTCTGCGTCCCCAACCGGAACGTCTTCATGAAGTTGCGGTCGCTGGTGTGGCACCGTGACCTGTTCAACGACCTCAACGAGGAGGCGCTGGACCCGGAGGCGATGACGGCAGCCGCCCGCCGTCTCGGCCTGCAGCCGGTCGACGACGGCCTGTTCGACATCCCGCCCTTCCCCGACACCTCCGTACCGCTGGCCAAGGGGATCCGGCGGATACTCGGTAGCCGCCAGGAGAGCGGGCCGGCGGCGGCCAACAACCCGGCCGCGTGGCGGTGGTCGATCCTCCCGTACCTGGAAGGCGACGACCCCGGACTGGCCGAGCGGGTGGAACGCTTCACCGTGCTGGAGCGGCACCTGCCGTCCGTGGTGGCCCCGCACCTGGCCCATCA
>JALYGL010000099.1 GCA_030777125.1 Actinomycetota bacterium | reverse complement strand
CCGGTGAACTCGTCGACGATCTTCACCTCGCCGTGCTGCACCACGTAGTCGACGTCGCGCTTGTACAGCTCCTTGGCCCGCAGGGCGGCCTGGAGCTGGTGCACGTAGTTGGCCGACAGCTCGTCGTACAGGTTCTCGACGCCGAGCGCCTTCTCAACCTTCTCGATGCCCGACTCCAGGGGGACGACGGTGCGCTTCTCCTCGTCGACCTCGTAGTCGATGTCGCGCAGCAGGGTGCGGACGATGCCGGCGAACTTGTAGTAGAGGGCGGCGGCGTCCTGCACCTGGCCGCTGATGATGAGCGGCGTGCGGGCCTCGTCGACCAGGATCGAGTCGACCTCGTCGACGATGGCGTAGGTGTGGCCCCGCTGCACCATCTGCTCGCGCGACATGGCCATGTTGTCGCGTAGGTAGTCGAACCCGAACTCGTTGTTCGTGCCGTAGGTGACGTCGCAGGCGTAGGACGCCCGCTTCACCGCCGGGTCGTCCATCCCGGGCAGGACCATGCCCACCGTGAGCCCCAGCCAGGTGTGGATCCGGCCCATCCACTCGGCGTCGCGCCGGGCCAGGTAGTCGTTCACGGTGATGACGTGGACGCCGCGCTGACTGAGCCCGTTGAGGTACACCGGCAGGGTGGACACGAGGGTCTTGCCCTCGCCCGTCTTCATCTCGGCGATCCACCCGAAGTGCAGGGCGGCCCCGCCCATCAGCTGCACGTCGTAGTGGCGCTGGCCGATCACCCGCCGGGCCGCCTCCCGGACCACGGCGAACGCCTCCAGCAGCAGGTCGTTCAGGGCGTCGTCGACGCCGGCCGCGTCGACGCGGTCCAGGCGCTCCCGGAACTCGACCGTCCGGTGGCGCAGGTCGTCGTCGGACAGCGCCTCGATCTCCGGCTCGAAGGCGTTGATGTCCGGCACCAGCGACTGGAGGGCCTTGATCTTCTTCCCCTCGCCGGCGCGCAGGACCTTGGTCAGGAACGACATGGTCGTCAGTCTACCGGTGGGCCCCCGGCTGAGGGGTGGGCGGCTACTCCGTGAACAGGCGGCTTCGGAGCACCCCGGCGCGGTGCAACCGGTAGCGCACCATGGTCCACACCGTTCCGAGCCCGTACCGGATGTTGGCCCGCATCGACGTGGACGAGGCCTCGGCGAAGTACCTGGTCTGGATGGGGACCTCGGCGATGGGTTGACCGAACGCGACGGCCTGGGCGATGAGCTGGGTGTCGAAGACGAAGTCGTCGGAGTTGCGCATGAACGGAACGGCTTCGAGGAAGCTGCGTGAGTAGGCCCGGTACCCCGTGTGCAGCTCGCTGTACGCCGTACCGAGCATCCGGTTCTCGATGGCGGTCAGCGCCTTGTTGGACACGAAGCGGTACAGCGGCATCCCGCCGGCCCGAGCGCCGCCCGGTTCGAGCATCCGGCTGCCCAGCACCATGGCTGCCCGGCCGGCGACGATCGGCTCGACCAGGTCAGGGAGGAGCGCAGGGTCGTACTGCCCGTCCGGGTGGAGCATGACCACGACGTCGGCGCCCGACCGAAGCGCCTCCAGGTAGCAGGTTTTCTGGTTCCCCCCGTACCCGACATTGTGCGGGAGGCTGATGGTGCGGATGGGCAGCGTGGCCGCCACCTCCAGTGTGCCGTCGCCACTGCCGTCGTCGACCAGGAGGACCTCGTCGACGACATCCTTCGGGATGGCGTGGTACGTGCTCTCGAGCGTCCGCGCCGCGTTGTAGGCGGGCATGACCACCATCACACGCGTCTCCCGGTGCCCCCCGCCCTCGCCAGGGACCATATCGCGGCATTGTCGCATGGGTCTGGTCCGCCTCGCGACCGCGCGCCACAATGACCGCAGTGTCGAAGTCCGTGACGGTGGAGACGCCGGAGTCGGACCGGGACCAGGTCGACTTCAGCGCCCTGAACCGGTTGACCCGCATAGGGCCCCTCGACGATCGTCTGGTGCTCGTCGGCGGGCTCGTGGCCGCGGTTGGCGTCGCCCTGTGGCTGACGGCCGGGGCCTGGGGTGACCGGCCGCTCCCCGGTGCCGACACCATGGCCCACATGGTCCGGGCCGAGTTCGCCATTCGGGAGCTGTTCAGCGCCGGCCGGACCGACGGGTGGCATCCCGGCTTCATCACGGGCTACCAGGAGTTCCTCTTCATCGGCCCGGGGTTCACCATGGCCGTGGCCATGGTGCACTGGCTGTCCCTCGGCCTGATCTCCATCCCGGGCGCGTTCAAGGTCGTCGTCATCGCTTCGTTCGCCGCCCTTCCCCTTTCAGCCGCCTTCCTGGCCCGGTCCGCGGGCCTCGGACGCCGGGCGTCGGCCGCTGCGGCCATTCTGTCGCTGGCCGTCAACAGCCCGTTCGGCGGTGTCGGGCTCAGTGGGACGTTCGAGACCGGCCTGGTGACCCATCTCTTCGCCGCGCCGTTCTTCTTCCTCTCCCTCGGCGGCACGCTCCGGCTCCTTCGTCGCCGTGGCCCGAGCGGCGCGGAGACGGAGCACCGGTGGATCGCCTTCACCGCCGTGGTCCTCGCCATCCTGCTGGCGTCCCACGGGATCTCGGTGATCGTCCTGGGCGCCATGCTGGCGGTCGCCCTGGCGATCCTGCTGGCCCACGTCTCCGTGCCCACCCGAAGGGGCGACCGGCTGGCCGCTCTGGTCCGTCACCAGGTCCGGGCTGAGCTCGTCGAGCTGGGCCTGTTGGCCGACCGCGAGGGGCCGCCACCGACGGCCGTCGTCCCGCCACCGCCCGACCCGCCCGAGCGGCCGGACCGGGACTCCCTCCGCAGGGTGGCGATCGCCTTCCTGATCGCCGCCGGTCTGGCCGCGTTCGTGCTGGCCCCCTTCCTGGGCCACAACGACCTCCGCGGGATCTTCACCAGCTGGGGAACACCGCCCCTCGGGCAACGGCTGGCGGACATCTGGCGCGGCGACATCCTCTTCCGGCCCGGCGTGAGCCTGCTTGTGGCCGCGGGGTTCGCGTACGGCGTGGTGAGAGTCGTCCGGGGCCGACCATACGCACTCTTCGTTGTGGTCCTGCCCTTCGCCTTCCTCGTCGTCGCCCATGTGGCCATTCGTCTCTGGCCCGGGAGCGTCGTGACTCCACAGCTGACCAACCGCGGCCTCGGGTACGTCGGCGTGCTCGCCGTGCTACCGCTGGCCGCCCTCATCGCCCGAGCGACGCGGAACCTCGGGGCGTTTGGCGACGTGGGCCTGCTGGCCGTGGCCGTGGGCATCGTCGTGATCCCTTTGGGCGACGTGCGGAACACTGCCCGGCAGAATCCGGAACCGATCCCGCAGATGCGTGAGGCCGCCCGCCAGCTGGCCGCCTTGGTGCCGGACGGCCGCCGGTTCGCGACCCAACGCGATTTCCCCGAGGAGATCACGCGGACGAAGGTGGTGAACCCCGACCGGTGGCTGGCGTGGGCGTCGGGACGGAACACGCTCAACAACTTCAACGTGGAGTCGTCGCTCAGCCCCACGGCCGCCTACGAGTCGGAGCACGTGATGGACCGGCCGCCCGAGGCTCTCGCCGATGCCCTGGCCCGGCTCGGTACGACGCACCTGGTCACCGTCTCCGACGAGGCGGCTGCTCGACTGCTGGCGTCGCCCCGGTTCGTCCAGGCGTGGCGGGCCTCCCCCCTGGCCATCTTCCGGGTCAGGCCCGTGCAGGGACAACCGGAGCCGGCCGCCCTCGTGACGGCGGACGCGCCCATGTCCGGCGAGACCGTGCGTGCGGACCCCGAGCGGGTGGTCATCGTCGTGGACGCCGCCAGGGCGGCCACCGCCACCATCCCGATCGGGTACTCACCCAAATGGCACGCCCGGATCGACGGCCGCCCGGCGCCGCTTCAGCGCTCGGCCGACGGAATCCTGCAACTCCGGGTCCCCGCCGGCCCCAGTCGCATCACGGTCGAGTTCCGCCGCGACCTGTGGGACCACGCCGGCCTGCTGATCACCGTGGTCACCGCCGCTGCCGGAGGCCGGGAACTGGTGCGCCGTCGCCGGCGCCGCAGGGCGCCCTCCTGACCGCGTCGTCGTTCCACCTCTGGTGGCGGCTGGGCCCGACGGAGCCGTTGGTCGACGTGCGGGCGACGTGCGAGGTGCTGGTGCCCCCGCGGGTCGACCGGCTCTACTTCTGGGCCCTGCAGGTGAGCTTCTCCGACGGCCATCGGTCCTACGGCGCCGCCCATGCCGGCCTCCAATGGCACTCCCGCAGCCGGCGCGGCCGGGCCGTCAACTGGGGCGGATACCACGACCCGAGGGACGGCGGCGGTGAGCTCCGCGGGTCGAAGCCCCGGCTGCCGGCTCTCAACCCCCAGGGCAACACCGCCCGGTACCCGTGGCGGGCGGAGGTGCCGTACCGCTTCGGGGTCACTCGATCGGACGTCGGGTGGAGAGCCACCGTGACCGACGTCTCCACGAGTGAGAGCACCGTCATCCGCGACGTCTACGCCGAGGGCACCTACCTCGTCGACCCGGTCGTGTGGTCGGAGGTGTTCGCCTCCTGCGACGCCCCGTCGGTGACCGTGCGGTGGACCGGCCTGGAGGCGGTGACCGCGTCCGGTCGGCTCGTCCGGCCTCGGACGGCGACGGTCACCTACCAGGAGCGGCGGGCCGGGGGGTGCGCCAACACGACCGTCGGTACCGACGACATCGGGCTGCTCCAGACGACGAACACGACCCGCAGCGTGGCTCCCGGCGACGACCTGGTCGTCCCCGGGTAGCGGTCAGGGTCCGCCGATCTGGTGGCGGACACCTCCAGGGACAGGCTCGACGTGCGAGGAGTCGCACGTGCCGCCGCCGAGACGGCTGTGCATGCGTTCAGGCGTGGCCGAGCCGGCGTCGGCCGACGGGGACGAGAACACGGCGCTGCAGTACGGCACGTCGGCGCAGCTGGCGACCGGTGGGCCGTGGTACTCGGTGCACATGACCGACGGGGTGTCGAGCTGGCGCCAGTCGGACGGCACCTGGATGAAGCCGATATCCGACTCGGCGGCCGTGGCGTCGTCGCGCACTGACGCCGCCCACCAGCCGGGCTCCACCGTCCACACCCGCAGGCGATAGTGGCGGCCGGGTTGCCACGGGTACGGCAATCGGCAACTCCACCCGCCACCGGCGATGCGCTCGGTGCCGGCCCCCTCGGCGGCCACGGCCGAGGACACCGAGAACACCGCCGCCTTGGTCGCCGACTGCAGGCCCAGCCGGCCGGTCTGGCCGCCGACGAAGCCGAAGTCGTGGGCCCAGATGAACGAGGCGTCGGGCCCGGGGTCGACCTCGGGCACCACCACGTGCTCGTAGCTGCCGTAGCCCCGAGGGATGGTGCGGGCGATCGTCGGCGGCGGGGGCCACCACCATTCCGTGTAGGTGCCCCGGGGGGTCGGGGCTGGACGGAGTCGACGTCTCAGGTGGCTGTCTCGATCTGAGCTCGGAGCTGGAGCTTGACCAGGATGTTGGCCACGTGATTGCGCACGGTGCTCTCGGCCACGTGCAGCTGGCCGGCGATCTCCCGGTTCTCCAGCCCGAGGGCGACCATGCGCAGCACCTCGAGCTCTCGGTCGGACAGCCGGCCGGGCGACATGGCCACGCCGGTCCGGGCCCCGAACTCGTTCAGCAGCTTGGACGCGAGCGAGGGGGAGATGAGGCTCTGGCCGCCGAAGACGGCCCGCACGGCGTCGGCCACCTCCTCGATGGAAACCTCCTTGAGGAGGTAGCCGTTGGCACCCGCCTTCACCGCTCCGTAGAGGTCGTCCTCCTCGTCGCTAACCGTCAGGACGATGATCCGGGTGGTGGGGTACAGCTGGCGGATGATCCTGGTGGCCTCGATGCCGTTCATCCGTGGCATGCGCACGTCCATCAGCACCACGTCGGGCGCCAGCTCCTCCACCGTGGTGACCGCCTGCTCGCCATCGGCGGCCTCGGCCACCACCTCGATGCCGTCCTCGACCTCGAGCACCATCCGCAACCCGTGGCGGAACAGGTCGTGGTCGTCGCAGATCAAGACCCGGATGGTGTCGTCGGCCACGCGATCAGCTGGCGTCGATCAGGCCGACGTCGCCGTCGGCGCGCCGGTAGACCACCGCCGCCGCCCCGGTGTCGGCGTTGGTGAAGAAGTAGAAGCTGTGGTTCAGCAGGTCCATCTGCAGGGCCGCCTCTTCGGGCGTCATGGGCTTGATGTCGAAGCGCTTCGTCTTGACGATCCGCCCGGCGGCAGAGCCATCGTCGTCGGAGTCGTCGAGTGCTCGATCGGCCAAGTTTACCGACTGGCGCCGGTGGTGCGACCGCTGCAGCTGGCGGCTCTTGAGCTTCTCCAGTTGGTGCTCGAGCTTGCTCACCACCCGGTCGACGGAGGCGAAGGCGTCCGGGGAGGCGGCCTTGGCCCGGAGGATGTGCCCGTGGCCGCGCAGGGTGATCTCGCACACCTCCTTGGCCGAGATCCGCGGGTTGCGCTCCTCGATGAAGTGGATCTCGGCCGAGTCCCACCCGTCCAGGTGGCGGGCCAGCCGGCCGACCTTCTCCTGTGCTGCCGTGCGCAACCCGTCGGAGACCTCGATGTTGCGGCCTCGGATCAGGAATTCCATCGTGTCTCCTCTGGTGACGGACAGGAAGGGGCCGTGCGCGGCTGACCTGGTCTTTGCCCCCACACTCGCCTGCCGGAGAGCTCACGTGGCCGGGCGATGGCGACTGCCGTCCGCATCACCCTCACGACCACGCTTTCCTCCCTCTCCCCCGGGAGCCCGCCGATCGGGCCTCCGTGAGGCAGGGCTTACTCCTAAGCCGCACCATGCTCAGCAACCAAGGGTTGCCTTACGTGGGTCGTTTCGCCTGCGGCTGGCGTCGACTTTCAACCACAGACCCGCGCACGGCCATGCCCGAGTGTACGCCTCGCACGGGCGGGGGCGTCCGGGCCGCGGCCAGCACGTGCACCTCCACGGCCCCGGCCGAGCGCAGGGCGCGGGCCGCGGCCGCCACCGTGGCTCCGGTCGTGATCACGTCGTCCACCAACAGGACCCGCGGCGGAGCCGGACGCCGGGGATCGATCGAGGGACCGGCCCGCCTGGCCTGCAACGGGCGGCCGGTCTGGGCCGGGCCGGGGCACCGGCGGAGCAGGGCTCGGCACGGTCGACCCAGGGGGCGGGCCACCGCCCGCGCCAACAGCTCGGCCTGGTCGAAACCCCGCGCCCGCCGACGGGCTGCGGTCGTCGGCACCCAGGTGACCACGTCGACGGCGCCGGAGTCGACGAGCGCGGCGAGCGCCCGGGCCACGGCGGGAACGGCCGCCCGGGCGTTGCGGTACTTCAGGCGGGCGACCAGCTCCCGGCCGACGCCCTCGTATGCGAGCAGGGCGGCGCAGGACTCGACGCCCGGCGGCGGGGCCAAGGGCGGGGCTGGCCGCAGCCCGGCGACGCACCGGGCGCACGGGGCCGGTCCGCGGGCTCCGCACACCGGGCACGTGACCGGAAGGAGCACGCCGTCACCCTACGAACAGGGTGCGACAGCTTCATGGCAGCGGGCACCCGGGTTCTTCGGACCTCGCCCGCTGCTGCCGGCGGGGGCCCCAGCCCCGCCGGCGGCGACCAATCCGTGATGGCGCTCGCCGGCGACCCGCGGTCCGGGTGCCCGCTGCCATCAACTACGTGCCGACGGTCCAGGAGCCGAGGTACTCGACTTGGGCAGGGGTGAGGACGTCGATGGGGACGTTCATGGTGTCGAGCTTGAGGCGGGCGATCTCGGCGTCGATGTCGCGGGGGACGTCGTAGACGCGCGGCTCCAGGGTGGCCCGGTTGGCCAGCAGCCACTCGGCGCACAGGGCCTGGTTGGCGAAGCTCATGTCCATGACCGCGGCCGGGTGGCCCTCGGCCGCACCCAGGTTGACCAGCCGGCCCTCGGCGATCACCAGCACGCGCCTGTCGCCGACCAGGAACTCGTCGACGAACTCCCGCACCTGCCGGCGGCCGTCGGCCCCGGCCAGGTCGCCGAGGGCGCCCAGGTCGATCTCGATGTCGAAGTGCCCGGAGTTGGCCAGGATGGCGCCGTCCTTCATCACCTCGAAGTGCTCGGTCCGCAGCACGTCGCGGTTGCCGGTGACGGTGATGAAGATGTCGCCCTCCCGGGCGGCGTCGGCCATGGGCTCGACCCGGAAGCCGTCCATGACCGCTTCCAGGGCCCGCAGCGGGTCGACCTCGGTGACGACCACCTGGGCGCCCATGCCGCGGGCCCGGCTGGCCACCCCCTTGCCGCAGTACCCGTACCCGGCGACGACCACGATCTTGCCCGCCAGCAGCACGTTGGTGGCCCGGATCACCCCGTCGAGGGTGGACTGCCCGGTGCCGTAGCGGTTGTCGAACATGTGCTTCGTGTCGGCGTCGTTCACGGCCACGATCGGGTAGCGCAGGGCCCGGTCGGCCTCCATGGCCCGCAGGCGGATGACCCCGGTCGTCGTCTCCTCGGTGCCGGCCACGATCTCGGGCACCTGGTCGGCCCGGGCCTGGTGCAGGCGGGAGACCAGGTCGCAGCCGTCGTCCATGGTCATGTGCGGGTGCTCGTCGAGGACGGCGTCCATGTGCCGGTAGTACGTGTCGCCGTCCTCACCCTTGATGGCGTAGGTGTCGATGCCCTCGTCGAGGGCCAGGGATGCGGCCACGTCGTCCTGGGTCGACAGGGGATTGGAGGCACAGGCGACAACCCGGGCGCCACCCGCCTTAAGGGTCCGCAACAGGTTGGCCGTCTCGGTGGTGATGTGCAGGCAAGCGGCGATGGTGATGCCGTCGAGGGGACGCTCCTTGGCGAACCGCTCGCGGATGCTCGTCAGCACCGGCATGTGGGTGTCGGCCCAGGCGATGCGTTGGCGACCGAGGGCAGCCAGGTGCTCGTCGGCGACGTCGTAGTTCGCCTGCTTGCTGCGACCCTCCGCTGCGCTTCGGTGCTCGCTCGTGTTGCTGAGGCTCATTCGTTGACTCCTTCGGAGAGACGCTCGCCGGCCGAGTTGGCCATCGCGCTCTTGATGTGGTCGATGGTCGGCACGGGCCCCGGGTCGACGCCCTCCTGCATGGCCAGGAGGGTGGAGGTGAAGTCGCCGACCAGGATGAGATCGAGCAGCTGGGCCAGCTCCCCCTCGCCTTCGGCCTGCACCTCGGCGATGGACGCCACCACCTCCTGCAGCAGGCCGCTGGTGAGGTCGAAGCGGGCCATGACCTGGGGGTGCTCGAAGTCGTGCCGGAGGTTCACCAGGGTGATGGCCTGGCGGGTGAGGTCGCCGTGCTGACCCCAGCCGGACACCTCGTTGTGGCACACCTCGGGCTGGGAGTTCCAGAACGCCGGGACCTTGGCGTTCTCGTTCATCTGCGTCTTCCAGCGGTGGGCGGCGACCGCGCCCAGCCCGCCGCCGTGGATGAGCGGCATGGTGCGCCCGATCTGGCGGGCCAGGTCCTCGCCCAAGCTCCCCGGCTTCACCAGCTCGTCGCGCCGGATCGCGACCTGCTCCGCGGCCGCCTTCACCCAGTGGCTGGCGCCGGGGAACAGCCCGATCTCCTCCAGGACGGCCAGCGCCGGCACGGTGAGCGCCCCCAGGGCAGCCCGGGGCTGAGGGATCCCGGGGGCGATCCGCACCAGCGGCGCCTCCCACGCCTCGGCCAGCCGGGCCAGCTCTCCACCGCAGGTGATGGCCACGACCTTGGCGCCGGAGAGGGCGGCTTCGGTGACGGCCTCGACGGTCTCCTCGGTGTCGCCGGAGAAGGAGATGGCGAACACGAGCGAACCCTCGCCCACGAACGCCGGGACGCTGTAGCCGCGGAACACGAGCACGGGAACGGGCAGGTACGGGCCCGCGGCCGCCACCAGCACCTCCCCGGCGATGGCGCTGCCACCCATGCCGAGAACGACGACGTGCTCCACGTCGTCGTGTGCGGGCAGCCCCTCCAGACCCTGCACCGCGGCCATCCCGGCCACGAGCTGCTCGGGCAGGCCGGCCACGGCGTCGAGCATGCCGAGGGTGTCCAATGGCGACGACGACACCGTCATGCGTCGAACGTGGGCCGGATGCCCTCGGTCTCGGCTTTGGCCAGGATGCGGGCGTGCTCCTCGTCGGAGACCGTCTCGGCCTCGTCGATCAGCATGATCGGGATGTCGTCGCGCACCGCGTAGCGCCGCTTCAGGCGGGGGTTGTAGAGGGCGTTTTCGTCGGCCAGGTAGAGCAGGGGCCCCTTGTCGTCCGGGCAGGCCAGGATCTCGAGCAGCTGGGCGTCGAGGGCCATCAGTCCTGCACCTCCTTCACCAGGTCGAGCACCTCGGCCAGGTGCTTCTCGCATGAGGGAGGGTCGGCCGCTTCCAGGTTGACCCGCAACAGGGGCTCGGTGTTGGACGGGCGCAGGTTGAACCACCAGTCGCCGAAGTCGACCGTGAGCCCGTCGACGCGCTCCTGGTCGGCGTCCGAGTAGAAGTCGGCCACCCGGTCGATGACCACCTTGGGGTCGCCTTCGACCTCCACGTTGACCTCGCCCGAGTCGGCGTAACGCTCGAAGGGCTTGCGCAGCTCGGACAGCGGCGTGTCGGCCTTCGAGAGCTGCTCGAGCACGAGCATGGTGGCGATGAGACCGGAGTCGGCCCGGTAGTTGTCGGCGAAGTAGTAGTGGCCCGAGTGCTCGCCCCCGAACACCGCGCCCGTGTCGGCCATGACCGCCTTGATGAACGAGTGGCCCACCCGGGTGCGCACCGGCTCGCCGCCGTTCTCGCGGATCACCTCCGGCACCGCCTTGGAGCAGATCAGGTTGTAGATGATCGTGGCGCCAGGGTGCTTCTTCAGCATGGCCTCGGCCACCAGCGCGGTGGTGGTGGACCCGGAGAGCGGTTGGGCCAGCTCGTCGACCAGGAACACCCGGTCGGCGTCGCCGTCGAAGGCCAGGCCCACGTCGGCGCCGGATTCCCGGATGCGTTCCTGGAGGGCCTTGAGGTTCTCGGAGTTGATCGGGTCGGGCGGGTGGTTGGGGAACGAACCGTCGAGCTCCGGGAACAGGATCTCGAGCTCGAACGGCAGTTCGGAGAACACCGCCGGCGCCACCAGCCCGCCCATGCCGTTGGCGGTGTCGGCGACGACCTTGAGCGGGCGCAGGGACTCGAGATCGGCGAACGACCGCACGTGGGCGGCGAAGTCGTCGAGCAGGTCCTGCGAGCTGACCGTGCCGGCCCCGTCGGTGGGGCAGTCCCCCGCCTCGACCATGGCCTTGATGTCGGCCAGGCCGGTGTCCTGGCCCACCGGCTTGGCCCCGCCCAGGCACAGCTTGATCCCGTTGTACTTGGCCGGGTTGTGGGAGGCGGTGAGCATGGCCGCAGGAGCGTCGAGGTGCCCTGCGGCGTAGTAGACGAGGTCGGTCGAGGCCAGGCCCAGGTCGACGACGTCGGCCCCCGCACCGGTCACCCCCTCGGCGAAGGCGGTGGCCAGCTCCTCGCCGGACGGCCGCATGTCGCGCCCGACGAGGATGCGGGGAGCGTCGGTGAAGCGGGCGAAGGCCGAACCCACCGCCCGGGCGACCGACGCGTCGAGCTGGTCGGGGACCACGCCTCGGATGTCATAGGCCTTGAAGATGCTGTCGAGGGAGCCGGTCATTCACCGAGAGCGTAGCGGGGGCATGAGGTCGGGCTCCTGTCCGTCGCCGTCGTACACGCCCGAGGACGCCCACCGCCGGACCCGGAACAGGTCGCGCAGCATCCGCACCCCTTCGGCCCCGACCCGGACCGTGGAGGTCTCCGAGTTGGCCAGGTCGACGGGCACCTCGAGCAGCGACAGCCGGAAGCGCTCGACGAGGTGGAACAGCTCCACGTCGAAGGCGAAGCCGTCGATGCGGCCGGTCGAGAACAGGAGACGGGCGACGTCCGACCGGAACGCCTTCAGTCCGCACTGCGTGTCCCGGTACTGGCCCAGGAGGACGCCGAGGGTCAGCACGTTGAACACCCGGCCGCTCAACTCCCGCACCCGACGGCCCTTCACGAGCACGTTGGTCTCGATGTGCTTGCGGCTGCCGACCACGACGTCCCAACCCGCCTCCGCCTCGGCCAGCAGCCGCAGCAGCTGATCCGGCGCGTACGACAGGTCGGCGTCGGTGAAGGCGATGGTCCGCCCGCGAGCGCCCAGGACGCCGGCTCGTACCGCCGCTCCCTTCCCCCGGTTCTGGGGCAGGCTGACGACCTGGTCGGCCCCGGCGGCCGCGGCCCCCTCGGCGGTGCCGTCCGACGACCCGTCGTCGACGACGACGATCTCCACGCCGCCGTTCCGGTCGACGTCGGCCAGCGCGGCCCGGAGGGACCGGACGGTGGCACCGATGCGCCCCGCCTCGCGGTAGGCGGGGACGACCACGCTGAGCCGGACCTCCCCGGGCGCGGGGGGCCGGTCGGTGCGGTGGCGCTGGTCGCTGCGCAGGCTGCGCAGGAGGGCCCGACGGTTGACCGCGGCACGCGTGGAGAGGACGAGTCCGGCGGCTGCCACCAGCCGGGCCACACTTCGGGGTCGGGGGTGCAACGCGGGGCGCCTACCGGACCGACGGCGTCGGCGCGTGGCCGGCGCCCCCGCTCAGTGCGGGGTAGCCGCCCAGGACGAAGCCGCGGCTCTCGACCGCCCGGCGGGCGCCGGCCGAGGTCAGCAGGGCCAGCTCGTCGCCCCAGCGGTACCCCCACCGGTAGCGGTGGCGGTCAGGGTCGTCGGGCTCACCGGGATGGGTCCCCAGCTCGGCCGTCGTGGCCCCGCGGGCGACGAAGCCGTCGAGGGCGCGGCACAACCCGGCCTCGTCCATGCCGCCGGCCTCGTCGACGCCCGACGCGTCCGCCGGGTAGAGGAGGCCGGCGGCGGCCGCCTGCCGGGCCAGGTTGGCGGCCAGCCGGTTGAGGCCGGCGCCGAGCGGCAACCGGTGGGACCGGGGCACCCGTACCGCCGGGATCGCCTCCGTGCGGGCCAGGTCGAGGACGACCCTGGACACGCTCGGCCACAGGTGCAGGTGCTGGTGGGAGTCGAGATGGGAGACGTCGACGCCCAGACCCCGCACGGCCTCGACCTGGGCGGCGAACTCCCTGGTCAGGTCGGCCGGGTCGATGCGACCGGCGGCGGCGCGCGGCAGGAAGTGGCGCCACGACGACGCCAGCCGGCCGGAGCGGCCCACCAGCGACGGGATCTCCCGGGCCGACAGCAGGGGCGGGTCCTCCCCCACCGCGGCCAGGTGGACGCCGACGTCGAGGCTCGGATGATCGGCCAGCCATGGGCCGCTGGTGCGGAACCCCGGCGCCAGGGTGAGCACCGACGTGCTCGTCACGATGCCCCGGCGGTGGGCGCGCAGGATCCCGGCCGACACCCGGTCGGTGAGGCCGTAGTCGTCGGCGTTGACGATCAGCAGCCGGCTCACTGGGTTGTCCGCTCAGGGGGCCGCTCGGGCCCTGCTTCCCGCTCAGGGAGCCGCTCGGGCCCGGGCTTGGCCACCTCGGAGCGGAGGGCCACCATCTCCTGGAGGATCTTGCGGATCACCGTTCCGGACGAGAGCGTCGAGATGCCGTACGAGCGGGGGAAGTAGTCCACCCCGAACTGGATGACCTTGAGGCCCAGGCGGTCGGCTCGCACGAGCAGCTCGGCGTCGATGAACGACCCCTCGCTGGCCAGGTGCAGCGTCT
>JALYGL010000098.1 GCA_030777125.1 Actinomycetota bacterium | reverse complement strand
CGTCCCGCGAGGTGATCCAGCCGGCGCCCACGACGACCGAGGCGACGGTGGCGGCGGCCAGCACGGCCACCGCCTGGCGGGTCCACGGGCGACGCTGGAACAGGGCCATGAACGCCGCTCCCGAGCCGAGCCCCAGGGCGACGACCGCTTCCGCCTCCCCGAACAGGGCGATCACGTCCTCGCGCACCTTCTCGAGCGTCGGGCGCTTCGAGAACGGCGCTCCGGTGTGACCGATCTGGTATGCCAACGACGGCACCCAGGGCAGGTACAGGACGATGGCGCCGCCGAACGCGAGCACCCCGTCGACCAACGTGCGGCGCCGGTCGGCGGCATCGCGGTTCAGCACCACGGCGACGAGAAACGCCACACCCGCCCCGAACCCGTAGAGCAGCCCCCAGTTGTGGGTGTACAGGAGCAGGGCGAAGGACACCGCGAAGCCGGGCAGGTACCGGCGTCGCCGGTACACGAACCCGTGCGCGAAACATGTCGTGGCCACCAGGCTGAGCAGGGCGACGAGCGTGTACATCCGCGTCTCGTTGGCGAACTGGGCGACGAACGGGTTCAGAGCCACCAGGACCACGGCCGTCCATCCCGCTCGTCGCCCGAACAGCGTCGAGCCGCCCCAGAACGCCACGGGCACGCAGGCCAGGGCGAACAGCAGCGAGAGGAGGTGGGTGGCCGCCTCGGACGAACCGAAGAGCTTCATCCACCCGTGCAGGAGGAGGTAGTACAGCGGCGGGGCCCCGTCCTGGCGCAGCAGCTCCGGGATCTCGCCGAACGGGTGTGACGAGATCCCGACCGAGATGCCCTCGTCCAACCAGTACCAGACGTGGCGCCCACGTCCCCACAGGAAGGCCAGGAGGGCCACCAACCCCACCAGGACCAGGACGTCGACCAGGCGGGTGCGGTCGCGGGCCTTCGGCTCCGCTGGCTGCTCGGCGTGGCGGGGGACCTCGGTGCCCTGGGTCAGCATGCCGGGCCGACCGTACGCGCCACCGGACGCCCGCACACATCGCGTGCCTTCATCCGTGCTACACAGTCCCACACGGCATGCTCCAGCCAGTGGACCAGGACGAGCGCGCCCGTCCGGGGGCCGCCGTCCTCCACCGGCTCGGTGCCGTCCCCCCGGCGGCGGTCGTCGCCGGCCTGGTCGTCGTGGCCACCGTCCTGCGCCTGCCCGGACTCGGCACGTGGTACTGGATCGACGAGGGCATCTCGGTCGGGATCGCCTCCAATCCCCTCGTCGACATCCCCGAGGTCCTGGTCCGGGACGGGTCGCCGCCGCTGTACTACCTCCTCCTGCACGGGTGGATGGCGGTGTTCGGCTCGTCCGAGGTGGCGACCCACTCGCTGTCGCTGGTCTTCGCGGTGGCCATCGTGCCCGCCGCCTGGTGGGCCGGCCACAGCCTGTTCGACCGGCGGGTGGGGCTCCTCGCCGCCCTGCTGGCCGCGACCAACCCGTTCCTCACCCTGTACGCCCGGGAGACGCGGATGTACACCCTCGTCGGCCTCCTCGGCGTGCTGGTGGCGGGGTCGTTCCTGCACGTCTTCGCCTTCGGCCGGCGGCGGTACCTCCCCCTGTTCGTCGCCAGCCTGGTGGGGCTCCTCTACACCCACACCTGGGGCGTCTTCGCCGCCGCCGCGTGTGTGGCGGCCCTGGTGCCGTGCCTCCTGGCCCGGGTCGACCGCCGCCGTCTTCTGGGTGACGCCGCCATCGGGTTCGGCGCTGCCGCGCTCCTCTTCATCCCGTGGCTGCCCACGCTCGTGTCCCAGGCCAGCCACAACGGCGCGCCCTGGTCCGACCGCCCGGTGCCCCGCGAGGCCCTGTCGGCGGTCAGCGAGGTGCTGGGCGACCTGCACGAGCGGGTGCTGGTCGCCCTGGTGGTCGCGGGCGGGGCGGCCGTGTTCGCCCTCGTGCGGCGGGGCCGGTCGCCGGAAGGGGCCGCCACCCGGGCCATGTGTCTGCTCATCGCCGTCACCGTGGCCCTGGGCTGGCTGTCCGCCCAGGTCAGCCCGGCCTGGTCCACCAGGTACTTCGCCGTGTTCGTGGCACCCGTGCTGCTGCTGGCGGCCCTGGCCCTGGCCCGCAGCGGCTCGGCGGGGATCCTCGCCCTGGTCGTGATCCTGGCCGTCTGGATCCAGCCCCTGGCCGTCGTGTTCGGCTTGAAGGAGCCGATCGAGCCCGACAGCAAGGCCGTCGACCGACCGGTCGCCGCCGCCGTCGCACCCCACCTCCGGCCCGACGACCTGGTCGTGGCCATGCAGATGGAGGAGGTGCCCGTCCTGCACCACTACCTCCCCGAGGGCCTGCGCTACGCCGACCCCGACGGGCCGGTGGCCGACCCGCGGGTCGCCGACTGGCGCGACGCGCTAGAGCGCATGGAGGCCACGAGCGTGGCCACCGACCTCGCGCCACTCGTCGAGTCCCTGCCCGCGGGCCGGCGGATCCTGCTCGTGTGCCAGACCACGCCCGACCGGCCGGACCGGCCGTGGTTCCGACTGATGGCGCAACGGTGCGCGGAGTGGAAGGCGTGGCTGTCGGCGGACCCCCGCCTGCGTCCGCTCCCCGTCCCCGGCCTCGAACAGGTGCGGGAGGACCTCCTCTCCGCCGTCCTGCTGTTCGAGAAGGGCGCTGGTTGAGCCGCCGCGACGGCACGCCGTTCGGGCACGGAGCCGGCGAGGCGGCGGCCGTGCTGTTCCTGCTGGCCGTGGCCGCGGCCGTGCGGGTCCCCGCCCTGAGCACCCTCGGGCTCTACCGTGACGACGCCTGGCCCATGCTGGCCACCCGCACCGACGTGGGCCGGGCGGTGCGAATCGGCGTCACCATCCCCGGCTTCGAGGCGTTCCTGCGGGCCTGGGGCACTGTGAGCGCATCGACCCCGTGGGCCCAGGCCCCCGCCCTCCTGGCCTCGCTGGCCGCGGTGGCCGGGGCCTACCTGGTCGCCCGGCGCCTCGGCTGCGACCGGGCCGCGGCCATCGTGGCCGGTGGGGTCATGGCCCTCGCGCCCATGGCCGTCCTGTTCGCCACCCGGGTCAAGCCCTACGCGGCCGACGCCCTCGCCGCCCTGGTACTCGTCGCCCTCGCCGTGCGGGTGTCCGAGCGTCCGACCACCCGCCGGTGGACGGCGCTCGTCGTCGTGGCGGTGATCGCCCCCGTGTTCTCCGCCTCCGTCCTCCCGGTGGCGCTGACCGCGGTGGCCTGGTCCGGGTGGCGCACATGGCGCGCCGGCGGCGGACTCGAGACGGCGCGCTGGGCGGCCTGGGCCGTCCCCGCCGGCTACGTCGCCGTCGTGGCCGTCTACGCCCTGCTCGTGCTGGGCAACGTCCCGCCCCCGCTGCGCGACTCGTGGGCCAGCCACTACGTCGACGGAGTGGGCAGCGCCCGCTTCGTGCTGGACGAGTTCGCGGCCGGGGTCTTCTACCGACACGGCCCGACCGGCCCCCTGTTGCTCGCCGCGGTCGTGGTCGGGGTGGTGTGGGCCCGGCGCGACCTGGCACCGCTCCTCCTGGGCCCGGTGGCGGTGGCGTTCGGCTTGGCCGTGGTCGACCGGGCACCCTTCGGCGGGGGCCGGACCGACGTCTACCTGTACCCCTGCGTGGCCCTGGCCGTGGCCCTCACCGCCCAGAAGGCCCTTCAACGGGTCCGGGTCCCTGGCACCGTCCTGGCGGTCGCCGCCGCCGTGGTGCTGTTCGCAGCCACCGTCGGCCGCACCCACGCCGACCGCAACGCGTACCCGGGCGCCGATACCGCGCGGCTCATCGCCGCCGTCCGCGGCCAGATGGCGCCGGGCGACGGCGTCGTCGTGGCCCCCTTCACCCGCTACGCCTTCGCCCTCTACGACCGGCCGCGGCCGCGGCTCGTGCTGAGCTCTCGCTACTCCACCGGCTTCACCGTGGCCTCGCCGGACCCCAACGTCCTGATCATGCCGGCCGAGTTCTACGAGACCGGCTACGACGCGGCCGCCGCCGTGCCGTTCGCCCGAGACCGCGCTCGGGTCTGGTACCTGGCCACCGACACGCCCCGGAGCGACACCCCGGTCGAGGTACAGGCCCACGAGTACGAACCCGAGCGCCGCCTACTCGAGGACGGGTTCGTGGTCGAGCGCCGCCTCGACGTGGACGGGGCCCATGCCAACCTGCTGGTCCGGCCCAGGGCCTGAGGGGTACAAGAGCCGCATGCGAGAGAAGCTGGAGGCCTTCGGCGAGCGGTGGCGGTGGTTCGGCACCGCCCTGCGCGTCCAGAAGCGCTACAGCGAGCTCAACGGCAACTACCTGGCCGGGGCGGTGACCCTGGCCGGCTTCCTGTCGTTGTTCCCCCTCCTGGTGTTCGCCATCGCCGTGCTCGGCTTCTTCGCCGCCGGCTCCACCAACCTGGCCGGGGACGTGGTGGAGCGCCTCGGGATCACCGGTGAAGCCGAGCGGGCGGTCGTCGCCGC
>JALYGL010000097.1 GCA_030777125.1 Actinomycetota bacterium | reverse complement strand
CTTGCGTATCCCCGAGAGTACCGCGGGCAGTTGGTCTTCGTCCTCGAGCTCCCGTCGCACCACGGTGGGCCGTTTCTTGCGCTGCTCGGCGATGCGCACCACCTCCTCGTTGAGCTCCGCGTCGGTGGCCTCGATGCCCTCGGCGTCGGCCACCGCCCGCAGGCCGAGATCGGCCTTCACCGCCCCCAGCGACTGGGCCCGCAGATCGGCCAGGAGGTCGTTCTCCGACCGGCCGGTGGACGCCAGGTACTGGGCGATGTCGGCGCCCTGGTGCTCGAGACGGTGGGCCATGAGGCGCAGTCGCCGCTCCATCTCGGCGCCGATGAGCGGCTCGGGGACGTCCTCGTCGACCAGCTCGACCAGGGCGTCGATCACCTTGTCGCGGACCGTCAGGGCCGCCTCCAGCTTGCGCACCGCGGAGATCTGCTCCCGCACGTTGTCGCGCAGCTCGGCCAGGGTCTCGAACTCCGACGCCTCGGCGGCCCACTCGTCGGTGGCGTCGGGGAGGATCTTCTGGCGGACCTCCTTGACCAGGACCTGGAACGTCACCTCGCCGATCTCGTCGTGGTGCACGTTGAACTTCAAGATGTCGCCGGTCCGGGCGCCGCGCAGGTTCTCGTCGAGCTCCGGGCCGACCAGGGCCGAGCCGACCTCGTAGAGCTCGTCGTCGGTCGCGACCACGGTTTCGCCGTGGCGGTAGACCTTCCGGTCCATGAGCACGTGGTCGCCGTCGCGGGCCGGACGGGACGTGGGCTGCAACTCGCCGAACTGCTGCCGCAGGCGGTCGACCTGCTTGTCGACGTCGTCCTCCGAGACCGCGAAGCTGGGCAGGACGACGCGCAGGCCGCCGTAGCCGGCCACGGAGACCTGGGGCATGACCTCGACGGTCGCGTCGAAGGCGATCGGCCCCGCGTCCTTGCCGGCGGTGATGTCGATCTCCGGAGGGGCGATGGCCTCCAGGTCGTTCTCCTTGAGGGCCTTCTCGTAATAGTCGGGAAGGGCGTCGCGGATGGCTTCCTGGCGGGCGGCGTCGAGCCCGACCCTCGCCTCGAGGAGGCGGCGGGGCGCCTTGCCGGGCCGGAACCCGGGGATGCGGACCTCGCGGCCGATCCTGCGGAAGGCGTCGTCGATGGCCCGGTCGAACTCGCCCTCGTCGAGCTCGACGGTGAGCTTGACCTTGTTGCCCTCGAGCGGTTCGACGGTGGTTCGCACGGGCCGGATTGTAGGCGGCGCTCGCCCCGGGCCGGAGCAGACCGGGCCCCGGTGGCCCCATCCCGGTGCCGCCGACGGCGGTCAGGCGGGGCCGACGGTGGCGCCCCCGGAGGCGTGGAGGCGCCATCCCTCGGCCACGGCTCCGGCGTCGGCCAGGGCGACCGCACACCCGCCGAACCCTCCGCCGGTGAGGCGCGCTCCGTGGACCCCTGTGGTGCCCGACAACCGCTCGACCACCCGGTCGAGGGCCGGGGTGGAGACCTCGAAGTCGTCGCGGAGGCTGGCGTGGCTGGCCGCCATCAGCCGCCCTGCGCCGGCCAGGTCGCCCGACGCCAGCAGGGCGGCGAAGGCCAGAACCCGCTGGTTCTCGGTGACGACGTGGCGCGCCCGCCTCCGGACGACCTCGTCGTCGATGGCGTCCAGGTCGTCGACCGACGCCTGGCGCAGCGGCCCGACCACCTTCTGGGCCGCCTCGCACTGCGCCCGCCGCTCGGCGTAGGCCGAGCCGGCCAGGGTGCGGCGCTGACCGGAGTCCACCACCACCACGTCGATCCCCGGCGGCAGGGCGACGGCGGTGATCTCGAGCGTTGTGCAATCGATGAGGAGGGCATGGCCCGGAACGCCGGCGGCTGAGGCCAGCTGGTCCATCACGCCCGAGGGGACGCCCGACGCCAGGTTCTCGGCCCGTTGGCAGGCCTGGGCCAGTTCCACCGGTCCCCCGTCGAACCCCAGGGCGAGCGCCACCGCCACCTCCAGAGCGGCGCTCGACGACAGGCCCGCGCCCACGGGCAGCGTCGTGCGCACCGTCCCGGTGGCGCCGACGTCGGGCTCCATAACGGCCACCACCCCCGCCACGTAGCGCGCCCATGGCGGGTCGACGGCCGCCGGGTCGCCGACGGGCAGCTCGACCACCGCCGGACGGGTCTCGGTGTCGGACACCAGCTCCACCCGCCGGCCGCCCCGCTCGACCTCGACCGTCGTGCCCCACTCCACCGCCATTGGGAGCACGAACCCGCCGGTGTAGTCAGTGTGGTCGCCGATCAGGTTCACCCGCCCCGGGGCGTGGGCCCGGATGCGCGCCCCCGTGCCGTCCACCACGTCCTCCTCAGTCGTCGACCAAGGGTCGCACAGGTCTCGACGCGCCGCGGCCCGGTCGGCATGGTGATGGACTAGCGGCCCATGCAGTTCGACAGCTCCCGTACCGCCTCGCTCGACGGCGAGTGGGACTTCTTCCCGGGCGACCACGCCCTTGCCGAGCTCGACCGCCTCGCACCCACCACCATTCGCGTCCCAGGGCTGTGGGAGGCCGAGGGTCACATCGACCTCGACGGCGTGGCCTGGTACCGGCGCAGGTTCCACCTCGACGACATCGAGGGGCACTGGAGTCTCCGGTTCGGAGCGGTCATGGACGGGGCCGACGTCTACCTCAACGGCATCCGCATCGGCGGGAACGACCTGGCCTTCACTCCGTTCGAGCTCGACGCCGGAGCCGCCCTCCTGGTCGGTCACAACGAGCTCGCGGTGAGGGTGGTCGATCCCGCCCTCGACGATCCCGACCACCTCCGCACGGCGCACGGCAAGCAGGGCTGGGCCAACCACGTCTTCCCCAGCCGGCCCAGCCTCTACATGACCTACGGCGGCATCTGGCAGTCCGTCACGCTCCGCCGGCACGGACCGTTGACCGTGGGTGACGTCTTCGTGAACGGCGATCCCGGCGATCTGGTGGTGAGCGCCCACGTGGTCAACCGTGGTCCGGCGATCGCCGGACAGCTGGGCGTCCGCACCCTCGGGCTGGTGCGCGAGCTGGAAGTCGACCTGCCGGCCGACGGGCGGGCCCGGCTGGAGGCACGCTTCGGCGCGGTCGTCGCCGACCATTGGCGCCCCGAGCATCCGGTGCTCCACGACGCCATCGTCGACGTACGGGGTGCCGGTCGGCTGAGCGACTCCACGGTGGTCCGCTACGGGCTTCGCGTCGTGCGCATCGAGGGAGGCCGGATCCTGGTCGACGGGGAGCCCTACCGGATGAAGAGCGTGCTCGTCCAGGGCTTCCGGGCCGACCGGCTGTACGCCGAGGGCGACCGCGACCAGATCCGGGAGGAGGTGGCCGCGGCCAAGGCGATGCGGTTCAACACCCTCCGCCTGCACATCAAGGCCTTCGACCCCACGTACCTCGACGTGTGCGACGAGATGGGCATGCTGCTGCACTGCGACATCCCCGTGGCCGAACCCATTGCCTACGAGGAGATGGGTGGCGAGACCGTCCTCACCCGCCGGTGCGTCGCCGCGGCGCGCGACCAGGTCCGGCGCGACCGCAACCACCCCAGCATCGTGCTGTGGTCGGCCATGAACGAGATCGGCCTGGGGAGGTTCGAGATCCGCCGGTGGCCCGGGTACGAGCAGTTCGTGCGGGCCGTGGTCGGGGCGGTACAGGAGGAGGACCCCACCCGTCCCGTCATCGAGAACGACTGGGTCGAGCCCGACCCGCACGAGGTCCTGCTGTCCCCGATCCTCACCGCCCACTGGTACGGCCGCCTCCACCGCGACTACCTCGACAAGCTCGAGAGCGCCTCGGCCCGCTGGGCCGGCGTCGGGAAGCTCCTGTTCGTCACCGAGTTCGGCGACTGGGGCCTCCCAGAGATGCCGCCGGAGCCCGACCCCCCGTTCTGGGACACCCGGGCCGTGTACGCCGCCGGACTGGCCCAGACCCTGTGGCCGGGCCCGGTGGGACGCTTCCTCATCGAGACGCAGCGGTACCAGGGCCTGTCCGACCGCCTCCAGATGGAGGTGTTCCGCCGACACCACCACATCGGCGGGTACTGCCTCACCGAGCTCACCGACGTCCCCCAGGAGCTCAACGGGGTCCTCGACCTCGGTCGCCGGCCCAAGCCGCTGGCCGTGGCCGAGGTCGCCCGCGGCAACCAGACGGTCCTGCCGATGCTGCAACTGGAGAGTCTCGTCGTCCCCGCCGGTGGTCGGGTGCAGGCGCCGCTGTACGTGGCCAACGACGGCCCGGCCCTGGCGGACGTCACCGTCGAGGCCCGCTTCGGCGACTCGGCCCCGGCCATGAACACGGAGCAGCTGCTGGCCATCGACGGCAGCGACCTCCCCACGGCCCAGGTCGAGGGCCGCTTCCGCGAGACGGCGTCGGAGCTGCGGCTCGGTGACGTGCCGTCCCACGGCGTGGCCGGCGGCGGTCCGGTCGTCGTCATGGCCCCGGCGGTCCCTGGCAGCCACGACCTGGTCCTGCGCCTCCGCGCCGGCGACGAGCTCGTTGCCGAGAACCGGTACCCCATCCATGTCGTCGTCCAGCGGCCCGCGCCCTTCCCGGTCCGGCTCATCGGGAGCGGTCCGACGGCGGAGGCACTGCGCAGCGTCGCAGCCGTGGTCGGCGACGACGGGACCACCATCGTGGCCGAGGGCGCTCTCGACGGCGCCACGGGGGCGGAGCTGGCCGAGCGCCTCGGCCGCGGTGAGGTCGTGGTCGTGCTGGCGCAGAGCGCCGACGCCGCCGAGCACTACCCGGCGCCGGTGCGGTTGCAGGCCCTCGAGACGGTCTGGGGATCGACCCTGTTCACCTTCGCCACCGACCACGGCGCCATCCCGTCGCTGCCTCGACGCAACGTCCTCGTGGCCGAGGACTCCACCATCCAGGCCTCGAGCGTGGTGTCGTCGATCGGCGGCCAGCCCTTCCCGGACACGCCGGTGATCATCGCCTACAAGCCGGTGCCCAACGCCATGACAGGCACCGTGCTCGGGTCCCACGGCGTGGGCGCCGGCCGGCTGGTGTTCTGCCAGTACCGGCTGGCCAGCGGGGCCGCATCCGGGGACTCCGCCGCCTGCGCCCTCCTGGCCGACGTCGTCCGCTGGGCGGCGGTGCCCAGGCCGGTGATCGAGAGCGACGTGGTCATCAAGGACGACGGCCGGCGCCTCTACAACTACTGCTGGCTCGACGAGGCGGCGCGGTGACCGAGCGCAGGTACGACCCCATGATGGGCGAGTGGCGCATCTTCGCCCGCCACCGCCAGGACCGCACCTTCCTGCCGGCCGAGGACCACTGCCCCCTCTGTCCGACGCGTGATCCCGAGAAGCCGACCGAGATCCCGTTTCCTGCCTTCGACGTCGTGGTCTTCGAGAACCGGTTCCCGTCGCTGGTACGAGACCCCCCGGACCCGGAGGTCGCCGGCTCGGAGCTCTATCCGGTGGAGCCGTCGAACGGCGTGAACGAGGTCGTCGTGTACTCCGACGACCACGATCTGCACCTGGGCCAGATGGAGACCGGCCACATCGCCCGGCTGGTCGAGGTCTGGGCCAACCGGTACGCCGAGCTCACAGCCCGCGACGACGTGCGGTATGTCTTCATCTTCGAGAACCGGGGGGTGGCCGTCGGCGTCACCCTGCACCATCCCCACGGCCAGATCTACGCCTATCCCGACATCCCGCCCCGTCCTCTCCGGGAGTTGGAGGTGGCGCTCGCCCACCTGCAGCAGCGGGGCACGTGCGTCTTCTGCGACGTGGTCGCCCGGGAACGGGCCGACGGCGTCCGGGTCGTGGCCGAGAACGACAGCTTCGTGGCCTTCGTGCCCTTCGCCGCCCGGTACCCGTACGAGATCCACGTCATGCCCCATCGCCACGCGGCCAGCCTCCTCGACCTGACGGACCCGGAGCGGCTGGCCCTGGCCGACGTCCTGCGCCTGGTCCTGGGAGGCTACGACCGCCTGTTCGGCTTCCCCATGCCGTATGTGATGTCGATGCACCAGGCCCCAGCCGATGACGGCCAGCACCAGGCCGTCAGCCATCTGCACCTGGAATTCACCCCCCCGCACCGGACCGAGACCAAGTTGAAGTACCTGGCCGGCTCGGAACTCGGCGCGGGGGCGTTCATCAACGACACCGCGCCCGAGGACACCGCCGCCCGGCTGCGCGCCGCGGTGGAGGGGTTCTAAGCTGGCCCGGTCACCGGGGAGTGGCGCAGTGGTAGCGCAGTTGACATTGGGGGGCAGGCGTCCCGCCTGCCCGTTCACCACACCGGGGAGTGGCGCAGTGGTAGCGCACCTGCTTTGGGGGCAGGCGGTCGGGGGTTCAAATCCCCCCTCCCCGACCATCCCGGTGTCGTTTCACATGCGGGTGTAGCTCAATGGTAGAGCTCCAGCCTTCCAAGCTGGTCATGCGGGTTCGATTCCCGTCACCCGCTCTGGGCTACAGCCACTCCCGACGGCGAAACAGGAAGTAGAGCGACAGGCACGACACGGCCATGATCGACAGGGCGAAGGGGTAGCCGAGCAACCAGCCCAGCTCGGGCATGTGCTCGAAGTTCATGCCGTAGACGCCGGCGATCATGGTGGGCATGGCGATGATGGCCACCCACGCCGTGATCTTGCGCATGTCCTCGTTCTGACGGACACCGACCTGGGCCAGGTTGGCGCTGAGGGCGCCGTCGAGCAGGCTGTCGACTCCCTCCACCCGTTCGGTGATCCGCATGACGTGGTCGTGCACGTCACGGAAGTACTCCCGGAGGGCCATGTCGCCCTTGATCTTCCCCTCGGCCAGGTCCTCGAGGGGGTCGAGGAGCGGCCGGACGGCCTGACGGAACTCGAGCACTTCCCGCTTGAGCTTGTAGATGCGCTCGCCGTGGTTGACCCTGTCGTCGGAGAACACCTGACGGTCGATGTCGTCGATGTCGTCGTTCAGGCCGAGGAGGACCACGCCGTAGTCGTCGACGACGCGGTCGACCACCGCGTAGAGGACGCCCAAGGGCCCGCACTGCAGTCGAGCCGGATCGGCCTCGAGGTCCGCCCGGACGTCGGCGAAGACGGAGCTGTCGCCGTGGCGGACGGTGACCACGAAGCCGGGCCCGAGGAAGAGCATCAGCTCGCCGATGCGCACGACCTCCTCGGAGTCGACGTACACCGCCGGCTTCAGGACGCAGAACAGGGTCTCGCCGTAGGTTTCCAGCTTGGGTCGCTGGTGGGCGTGGACGGCGTCCTCGACGGCCAGGGGGTGCAGCTCCAGCTCCTTGCTCACCGACGCGATCTCGTCCTCGTTGGGCTGCTGAAGGCCGATCCAGACGAACGCACCGGGCGACGACCGGACCGCCTCGAGCGCGTCGTCCAGCGCCAGCTGGCCCGGCCTCCGGGACCCGAGCTCGTAGAGGGCGCAGTCCACGATCACGCCAGAAGTGTGCCCTGGCCCGGTCGGGCGGTACCAGGACCCCTGTAGCCTCCCGTGGGAGATGAGCGCCGAGTCCTCCGGCCCACCCGCGCCCGCCTTGAGGCGGGCCCAGCCGAGCCTCGGGCGGTCGGCGGCGGTCATGGCGGTGGGCACCACCCTCTCCCGCGTCACGGGGCTGGGCCGGTTGGTGGCCCTCGCCTACGCCCTTGGCGTGACCGAGTCCCGCCTGGCCGACTCCTACAACATCGCCAACACCATGCCCAACGTGATCTACGAGCTGATCCTCGGGGGCGTGCTCACCTCGGTGTTCGTCCCGGTGGTGGTGGCCGAGTTGCGGAGCCGATCCAGCGACGATGCCTGGGAGTCGGTCTCCAGCCTGGTGACCGCGTCCATCACCCTGCTCCTCGTCCTCACGGCCGTTTCCGTGGTCGCCGCGCCGTGGATCATCCGGCTGTTCACCTTCCGGCTCTCGGGGACCGAGGCGGCCGAGCAGCAGGCCCTGGCCACGTTCTTCCTCCGGTTCTTCGCCCCCCAGATCGCCTTCTACGGCATGGCGGCCATCGCCGGGGGCCTGCTGAACGCCCATGACCGCTTCGCCGTTCCCATGTTCGCCCCCATCCTCAACAACCTGGTGGCCATCGCCACCTTCGTGGCCTTCGCGGCCGTGGTGTCCGGGACCCCCACCGGCACGAGCGTCGGCAACCGCCTCTCCGAGCGCCTCCTCCTGGCCCTCGGCACCACCGGCGGGGTGGCGGCCATGGCCCTCGCCCACTGGCCGTCGGTCCGGCGCCTGCCCGGACGGTTGCGGGCCAGGTTCGACTTCCGCCATCCCGCCGTCCGCAGGCTGGCCCGGCTGTCCGGATGGACGCTGGGCTACGTCGTGGCCAACCAGATCGGCTTCTCGATCGCCCTGGTCCTGGCCAACGGCGTCCAGGGGGGACCGACCGCGTTCTTCGTCGCCTTCGCGTTCTTCCAGCTCCCCTACGGCATCGCCGCGGTGTCGATCATGACCGCGCTGGTGCCCCGGATGGCGGCCCAGGCGGTCGACGGCGACGACGACGGGTTCCGGGACTCCCTTGCCACCGGGATCCGCTTCATGGGCGTCCTGCTGATACCGGCCACGGCCGCCTATCTGGTCCTGTCCCGGCCGCTCATCACCACCCTGCTCGAACACGGGGTCATGGAGAGCCGCAGCACCAGCCTGGTCGCCGGCGTGCTGGACATGCTGACCATCGGCCTGTTGCCCTTCGCCGTGTTCCTCCTGTTCATGCGCGCCTTCTACGCCCGCCAGGACACCCGCACCCCGATGATGGTCAACATCGTGGCCAACGTCGCCTTCGTGGGCTCGGCCGTCGCACTGTTCCCGACGTTGGAGGTGCGGGGCATCGGGCTGGCCCACACCGCGTCGTACGTCGTCGGAGCCGTCGTCGCCGGGGTGGCGCTCAGCCGGAAGGTGGGCGCCGTCCCCCGCTCCGCCATCCTCGTTCAGCTGGCCAAGGTGGCGCTGGCATCGGCCGTGGCCGCGGCGGCCATGGTGCTGGTGGTCAACGCCATCAGCACCGGCCGGGGGCGGGAGGTGGCCCAGTTGCTGGTGGGCGGCACCGTCGGGCTGGTGGCCTTCCTCGCCGCGGCCTGGGCCCTCAGGGTCGAGGAGCTGACCGCGCTCCGACGCCTGCTGCCCGGGCGCTAACCTGCCCGAATGGCGGAACGGGGCGACGTCAGGATCGGCTGGGTGGCCGTCCCGGTCGTGCTTGTGGTTCTCCTGGCCACGGGCCTGGGCGTGCTCAACGCCACCGTCGACCGCACGTGGACCACCACCCTCCGTCCCGGCACGGTGATCGAGAACGTCCCCGTCGGCGGCCTCACCGCCGAGGCCGCGGTCGCCCGGCTCAGGGAGCGCCTGGAGCAGCCCCTGCACCGGCCCATCAAGGTGTCGGCCGAGCAGTTCGAGGCGCAGACGTCACCGTGGGACCTCGGGCTCCGAATCGACGTGGAGGCGATCGTCGACCAGGCCATGGACAAGAGCCGCAGCGGCAACCTCCTGTCTCGCACCTGGTCGCGGGTGGTCTCCTCGGGCCAGACCCACGTGGCGGCCACACCGCGGTGGGGCGACGGCGAGCTCGACAGCCTGCTGTCCCGGGCACAGCAGGCGGTCGACGACGCTCCTCGCGACGCCGACCTCGACATCTCCAGCGGGTTCGTGAGGATCATCCCGGGCAAGGCCGGCCGGGCCCTCGACGTGGAGCGGTCGCGCCAGGCGCTTCTCGACGGCGTGGCCCTGCGCGACGAGAGCGTGCGGCTGGCCACCAACACCACCAAGCCCAAGGACGATCCGACCCTGTCCAAGGTGATCCTCGTCCGCACGGGCGAGAACCGGCTGTACCTCTACGACAAGGGCGTCATGGTCAAGTCGTGGCCGGTGGCCACCGGACTGGCCGAGTTCCCCACGCCCACCGGCGTGTTCCAGATCGTGAACAAGATCCTGAACCCCACCTGGATCAACCCCGGCTCGGCATGGGCCAGGGGCATGCCGGCGCGCATCGGGCCGGGCCCGTCGAACCCCCTCGGCACCAAGGCCCTGGCGCTCGACGCCCCCGGGATCCTCATCCACGCCACCGCCGACAGGGCGTCGATCGGCTTCAGCGCCTCGCACGGGTGCATCCGGATGACGGAAGAGGACGAGGCCGAGCTGTTCGGCATGGTGTCCGAGGGCACCAGGGTGGCCATCGTCAACGCCGGTCCGCCCAAGCCGCGCGGCAGCGGAGTTCCGATGGCGGGAACGCCGGAGCAGAGCGCCGCCGTCCTGTTCTGACGCAGGGCGGACGCCGCCGGCCGGTCGGGAGCTACACGGTCTGGTTGGCCAGGGCCAGGTGGGCGGCGCTGTGGCGCTCCAGGTTGGCCAGCCGGCGGGCGTCGAGCACCTCGCACGTCCATCCCCAGTGGATGGAGACCCAGTCGCCAGGCACCACGTCGTCGGCGAAGCCGCGTCCGTCCAGGCTGCGCAGGACCCGTTCGGGCCGGGGGTCGCCCAGGGCCAGCTTGCCCGCGACCTCCACCAGCGGCCGGCGGTCGACGACCACCGCGGCGCCGTCCACCTCCCGGACCCGGCCCCAGCTGATGCGGCAGCTCTCCATGGCCGCCATGCCGATCTCCTGGCTCTCCAGGTGCCGGTAGACGTCGAGGACGTGGAAGAGGTGGTAGGGCTTGGCCCCCTGGGGCGGCTTGCGCAGGACCTGGGCCCGGACCGCCCCGCTGAGCTGGCGGCCGAACCGTTCCTCGAGCGACCGGTACAGGTCGGCGGCCTCCACCCGGTCTAGGAGACCGTTGCCCAACCAATAGGCCTCGACGACCCGAGGGTCGAAGGGGTCGCCTATCCCGTTGGCGGCGGCAATGGTACGCAGGTACGGGACGGCGCCGCTGAACTTGGCCAGCATCGACGCCAGGCGCGGATCGGGTTGGCCGGCGGTGGCGTGCTCGAACAGCACTTCCTGGTCGTTGCCGCCGCAATACCCCAGATGGTTCGGCATGAACGCGTACCGGATGAACAGGAGGAGGCCCGACGGCGGGGCCAGACTGGGTGCGCCCACGCCCTCCGGTCTACCAGAGCGCTTTCCACTACAGGACCGCACCGGGAGTGCCGACTACTGGTAGTGGCATTTGGCGCCTGAAATGCGCGAGTCTTTATCGCTTCAGTGACGCAGACGGACCGGTCGCATGACCGGCTCGTGCGGCAAGGAAACCGGGAGCCCACGTGAAGTTATCGATGCTGGCCCGTCCGGAGGTCATCGGCTTCGCCGTCCTGATCGTCGGATCCGCTATCTTTGCTCTTCGCATGACCCGCCCCGGCGCTCGTTTCGCCCCATTTCGCAAGAGCGGGAAGCCGCGCGCCACCGCCACCGCGGGTGGGGGCGAGACACCGTTCAGGGTCGATCAGGTCGACCGCAACGACCTCAAGGCCCGGATGGAGTCGGTCACCTTCGCCGACGTGGCCGGCCTCGACGAGGCCATCGCCGAGCTGCGGGAGGTCGTCGACTACCTCCGCGACCCACACCGGTACCAGGCCCTGGGGGCCGAGCTCCCGAAGGGCGTGCTGCTCTACGGCGTCCCCGGCTGCGGCAAGACCCTCCTGGCCCGAGCCGTGGCCGGCGAGACCGGCGTGCCCTTCTACTTCGTGTCGGCCACCAGCTTCGTGGAGAAGTTCGTCGGCCTGGGCGCGGCCCGGGTGCGCCAGCTGTTCGACTCGGCCAAGCAGGCCGCGCCGTGCATCGTCTTCATCGACGAGCTCGACGCCATCGGCCGCCACCGCACCGCGGACACGTCCGGCGAGCGCGAGTTCGACCACACCCTCAACCAGCTTCTCGTCGAGCTCGACGGCTTCCTGAGCGCGCCGGGCGTGATGATCATCGGCGCCACCAACCGGCCGGAGCTGATCGACGCCGCCCTCATGCGGCCGGGCCGCTTCGACCGGCGCATCCAGATCGAACGGCCCGACAAGAACGGGCGGGAGAAGATCCTCCTGGTCCACGCCGGGCGCCGACCGATCTCCCGTCGGATCGACTGGGCCGAGGTGGCGGCCAACACCGCCGGCCTGTCTGCCGCCGAGCTGGCCAACATCGTCAACGAGGCGTGCCTGCTGGCCGCCCGTCGCCACCGAGACCGGGTAGCGCCGGAGGACGTCGACGAGGCCACGTCCCGCGTCCTGGGGGGCACCCGCAGCGCCAAGCTCATGACCGACGACGAGAAGGAGCTGGTGTCGGTCCACGAGGCCGGCCACGCCCTCCTCTCCGTGCTCCTACGGGGCGTCAAGCCGCCGTCGCGGGTGTCCGTCGTGAACCGCGGCGTGGCCTTCGGGCGCTCGCCCTGGTCGTCCGACGACGACCGCGAGGTGCTCACCAAGCGCGAGCTCATGGCCCAGCTCATCGTCCTGCTGGGGGGGCGGGCGGCGGAGATGAACGTGTTCGGCCAGCCCAGCACCCGGGCCGAGGACGACATCGAGCACGCCGCCGCCCTGGCCCGGCGAATGGTCGAGCGCCTGGCCATGACCGGGCGCTACGAGCTGGCCGGCAAGAGCGACGACCGCATCGGAGGCCGCGACGACGGCGAGGGCGGCAAAGAGGTCCGGGAGCTGCTGCAGCGAGCCGAGCAGGCGGCGCGCACCATCCTGGGCGACAACGTCGCCGACCTGCGCCTGATCGCCGAGACGTTGGTCGAGCAGGAGACCCTCACCGCCAACGAGCTGCAGGCGCTCATCCGGCGCCCGCCTCAGGACTTCGCCCAGGCCACCGGATCCAGCTGAACGCCAGGTTCGGGCCCGGCAACGACCCGGCGGGGCCGGGAGGGCCCGCCCGCAGCGGCGGGCGAGCTGCGCAGCACCCGGGTGCCCGCTAATCGAGGTGCAGGCCGCACTCGGTGCGGACTCCGTCCCAACGCCCGGAGCGGGCGGCGGCCCCCTCGGGGGTGGGCCGGGTGCACGGGCGGCACCCGATCGACAGGTACCCCTTCCCGACCAGCGGGTTCACGGGCACGTCGTGACGGGCCACGTAGTCGGCCACGTCGTCGTCGCTCCAGTTGGCCAGCGGGTTGAGCTTGACCAGGCCGCGGGAGTCGCGGGACACGATGGGGGCATCGGCGCGGGACGGCCCGTCGGCCCGGCGAAGGCCGCTCATCCACGCCAGCCGGCCCTCGAGGGCCCGGTCGAGGGCGGCCACCTTGGCCCCCGAGCAGCACGACACCGGGTCGCTCAGGTGGAACGGGATCGCCGGTTCGGCGACGCGGGCCACGTGGAGCTCGATGGGATAGCGGCGACGGACGGTGTCGGCCATCGCCAGCGTCTCGTCGAAGTGGAGGCCGGTGTCGATGAACACCACGTCGATCCCGGGCCTCACCCGACTGGCCAGGTCGACGAGCACCGCGTCGGTCATCGACGTGGTCAGGCACAGGCGGTCGCCGAAGGTGCCGACGGCCCAGGCCACGACCGCCTCCGCCGGTTGGTTCTCGAACGCGGCCGACACGCCGGCCAGGTCCTCGTCGGTGAGCGGGGGGAGGGTGAACGTCATCTCAGCCGACCTCCGCGGCCACCGGTTCGGGGGTCCCGCCGCGGCGGCGACGGACCCAGCTCTCGTTGCCCAGCTCCAGACGCAGCCGGTCGACCCCTACCCGGTGGCAGAAGTCGCCCAGGCCCTCGCCGTCGTGTCGGTGCTCGCGGTAGTAGGTCAGCACGGGGCGGAGGACCTCGACCAGCGAGTCGCGGGGCACGTTCTCGGCGAAGATCCGGTTGAGCCGGATGCCCACCGGCTCACCACCGAGGTGGATGTCGTAGCTGCGCTTGCCCCGGCCGACGAGGCCGATCTCGGCCGTGTACGGCCGGGCGCAGCCGTTGGGGCAGCCCGTCATGCGGACGTGGGCGTCGAGCCCTCCGAGGTCGAGCTCCGCCAGCTCCGCGTGCAGCTGGTCGAGCACGCCGGGCAGGGCCCGCTCCGACTCGGTCAGGGCCAGGCCGCAGGTGGGGAGGGCGGGACAGGCGAAGGAGTTGCGCAGGAGCGGCACCCAGGCCTCGGCCGGGACCACGCCGTGCTCGCGCAGGATGGTGTCGACCACCGGGCGGTCGACCTCGGCCACATCGGTGAGAAGCAGGTCCTCGCGAGAGGTCAGCCGGATCCCGACCGGGACCGTCTTGGCCACCGCCCGGAGCGCCGATCGCAGCCGGGCCCGCCCGCGGTCGACGATGCGCCCGTTCTCGACCTTCACGCCCAGGTACCGGCGACCGTCGCCCTGCTGGTGCCACCCCAGGTGGTCGGACGCGTCGTCGAACACCACCTGCTCGGGGTCGGGCAGGCGCCGGCCCAGCACCGATTCCACCTGCTCCCTGAAGCGGTCGATGCCCCAGTCCGCCACCAGGTACTTGAGCCGGGCGTGGTCGCGGTCGACCCGGTTGCCGTGGTCGCGGTGGACCGATACCACCGCCTCCGCTACCTCCAACAGGTCGTCGGGCGCCACCGTGGCCAGCGGGTCGGCCATGCGGGGGAAGGTCGTGGGGTCGGTGTGGCTGCGGCCCATGCCGCCGCCCACCAGCAGGGTGAAGCCGATCAGGTCGCCACCGTCGAGCACCGGCACGATCCCCAGGTCGTTGGTGAACACGTCGATGCAGTTGTCGCCCGGGAAGGCGAAGCCGATCTTGAACTTCCGGGGCAGGTAGGCGGCCCCGTAGAAGGGCTCGGCGTCGGGCGTCTGGGCCGTGACCGCCCGCTCGCCGTCGAGCCAGAGCTCGTAGTAGGCCCGGGTCCTGGGCTTGAAGTGGCGGGCCACCCGCTCGACGTGGGACCGGATCTCGGCCCGGGCGGCGCCGACCACGGGCGCCGGGCACGACGTCACGTTGCGCACGACGTCGCCACAGGCCGCCAGGGTCGTCAGCAGGTGCTCGTTGAGGGTGCCGAGCAGGGCCCGCAGGTCGCCCTTGTGGACGAAGTGGAACTGGATCCCCTGGCGGGTGGTGATCCGCAGGGTGCCGTTGGCCACCGTGTCGCACAGCGCGTCCATGGCCAGGTACTGCTCCGACGTCAGGATGCCCCCCGGGATGGATACCCGGACCATGCAGATGTGCTCGACGCCCCGGCTGCGGACGTCGCGGTCGTCCTGCTGGTAGATGCCGTGGAACTTCAGCACGACGGTGCTGTCGGCCGAGAACTTCGGGCCGGTGTCGTCGAGCTCGGCGGCCACGTTCCCGCGGAGGCGGCCGCTCGACTCCTTCACCCGTTCGACGGCGGAACGGGCGTCGGTGTCGGGAGGCGGGACGACGCTCACCCTCGTACCGTACCCCGAATCCTGACCTTTCCGATCAGAATTCACATGATTCGGGTCAGATCAACCGGCGGGGCTCAGCGTAGTGGCATGCCGACGGGTGCCCGCCGGTCCGCTCGACGAGCGCGGGCGGCTCGGCGACGCAGCGGCGGCGCTCGTCCTCGGTCAGCTCGGTGGCGAACGTGGGACAGCGGGTCCGGAAGCGACAGCCGCCGGGCGGGTTCACCGGGCCGGGCACGTCGCCGCTGACCAGGATCCGACGCCGGGCCCGCTCCCGGACCGGGTCGGGGACCGGCACCGCCGAGATCAGGGCCTGGGTGTACGGGTGCGACGGCAGTTCGAACAGGTCGTCGTTGGCGGCCACCTCGACGATGGACCCCAAATACATGACCGCCACCCGGTCGGCGATGTGGCGGACGACGCTCAGGTCGTGGGCGATGAGCAGGTATGTCAGCCCCAGCTCTTCCTGGAGGTCCTCCAGCAGGTTCAGCACCTGGCCCCGGATGGAGACGTCCAACGCCGAGACGGGTTCGTCGCAGACCACCAGCTTCGGCCCCAGCGCCAGGGCCCGGGCGATGCCCACCCGCTGGCGCTGGCCTCCGGAGAACTCGTGGGGATGGCGACCGGCGTGCTCCGGCGACAGACCGACCAGTTCCAGGAGGCGCTCCACCTGGCCGGCAGCGGGCAGACCGTGGATCTCGAACGGCTCGCTCAGGATGCCGCGGACCGTCATCCTCGGGTTCAGGCTGGCGTACGGGTCCTGGAACACCATCTGCATCTGGCGGCGCAGCTCCCGGAGGCGGCGGGGCCGGACGGTGGTGATGTCCTCGCCGTCGAAGCGCACCCGGCCCGACGTGGGCTCGATCAGTCGCACGGCGGCCCGGGCGGTCGTCGACTTCCTGCACCCCGACTCGCCGACCAGGGCGAACGTCTGGCCCCGGTCGACCGCGAACGAGACGCCGTCGACGGCCCGGAACGCGCCGACGGTGTGCCTGAACCCGATCCCCGACCGGACCGGGTAGCGCTTGACCAGGTCGGTCACCTCGAGGAGGGGCGCGCCACCGCTCACGGACCGCTCGTCGCGCGAGGGTCGCTCCCCGGTGACGCCCGGACCGCGACCCCGTCGCTGTGGTGGCAGGCCGCCAGGTGGTCGGGCCGGGCCGCGTCGCTCGGGGCGAGGGGGGGCATCTGGCCGTGGCACACCTCGGTGGCGAACGGGCAGCGGGGGTGGAAGGGGCACCCCGGCGGGACCCGGATCAGGCTCGGCGGGTGACCCGGTATGGGCTGCAGCCGGTCGGCCCGGCGCCGGTCGAGACGGGCCGCGCTGGAGAGCAGCCCGAGCGTGTACGGATGGCGGGGCCGGTAGAAGACGTCGTCGACGGTGGCCACCTCGGCGACCCTTCCGGCGTACATCACCACCACCCGGTCGGCATGGCCGGCGACCAGTCCGAGGTCGTGGGTGATGAGCACCATGGCGGTTCCCCGGCGCTCCTGCAGCGCGGCCAGCAGCTCCATGATCTGGGCCTGGACGGTGACGTCGAGCGCGGTGGTCGGTTCGTCGGCCAGTAGGACGACCGGGTCGAGGGCGAGGGCCATGGCGATCATCGCCCGCTGGCGCATCCCGCCGGAGAACTGGTGCGGGTACTCCTGCGCCCGCCGGCGGGGGTCCGGGATGCCGACCTCGCCCAGCAGGTCGACGGCCCGGCGCCGGGCGACGACCCACCCGACCGGCTCATGGGCCCGGACGACCTCGGTGATCTGGTGACCGACCTTGATGACCGGGTTCAGCGACGTGAGGGGGTCCTGGAAGATCATGGCGATCTCCTTGCCGCGGATGCGGCGGAGCTCCTCCTCGCCCGCCGCGAGCAGGTCGCGCCCCTTGAACCGGATCCGTCCCGACTCCAACCGCCCGGGGGGGTCGGGGACCAGCCCCATCACCGCCAGCGCCGACACCGACTTGCCCGATCCCGACTCGCCGACGATGCCGAGCGTCTGGCCGCGGTCGATCGACCAGCTGACGCCGTCCACCGCCCTCACCACGCCATCGGCGGTGTGGAAGTGCACCGCCAGGTCCTCGACGGCCAAGAGCGGCGAGTCGCCGGCCGCCGGCGCGCTCACCGCAGCCTCGGGTCGAGCGCGTCGCGGAGGCCGTCGCCCACGAAGACGAACCCGAGGACGGTGAAGACGACCGCCATGCTCGGGAAGAACCACAGGTAGTCCTTGAACCCGAAGAACTTCTGGCCGGCGGCGATCATGGTGCCCCAGTCCGGGACGTCCGGCGGGAGGCCGGCTCCGAGATAGCTGAGCGACGCCTCGGCCACGATGGCGGTGGCCACGCTCACCATGGCGTACACCCACACCGGCGCCATGCTGTTGGGCAGCACATGGCGGGTGACCACCCGCCACCTGCCGGCGCCGAGCGACCGCGCCGCCTCCACGTACTCCGCCTCCCGGACCGACAGGATCGAGCTGCGCAGGAGCCGGGCCACGGTCGCCCAGCTGAAGACGCCCAGGGCCAGGATCACGGGCGTGGTCCCCCGGCCGACGACCACGATGACCACGATGGCCCCGATGAGCAGCGGGAAGGCGAAGAACACGTCGGCGACGCTCATGATCACCGCGTCCCAGCCTCGGCCCAGGTACCCGGAGACCGCGCCCAGCACCACACCGATGACCAGGGCCAGCAGGACCGACGCCACGCCCACGGTGACCGCGATCCTGGTCCCGTAGACGACGCGGCTGAGCTGATCACGCCCGAGCTCGTCGGTACCGAACCAGTGGGAGGCCGACGGTTCCTGGAGCGTGTTGGTGAGGTCCTGGGCCTTGGGGTCGTGGGGCGCCACCAGCGGCGCCGCGGCCGCGGTCAGGAGGACGACCGCCACCATGGCCAGCCCGACGACGGCGAGCTTGTGGCGCATGAACCGACGGCGCACGGCGCCGAACTGCGCGGCCACGCCTGCTACTCGAGCCGGATCCGGGGATCGAGGACGGCGTAGGAGATGTCGACGAGGAGGTTGACGACGGCGACGACCACCACCCCGTACGTCACCACCCCCATCACGACCGGGTTGTCCTGCGACTGGATGGCGTTCACCATGGCCAGACCGAGGCCGTCCCAGTTGAAGATGGCCTCCGTGATCACGGCGCCGCCGAGGAGGGAGGCGAACGCGATCCCGAGGTAGGTGAGCACGGGGATCGCGCAGTTGCGCAGGGCGTGCTTGAGGACCACGTCGCGCCGGGACAGACCCTTGGCCACCGCGGTGCGGATGTAGTCGGCGCGCATGACCTCCAGCATGGTGCCCCGCATGAGCCGGGCCACGAGGGCGGTGTCGACGGCAGCCAGAGTGAGGGCGGGCAGGATGATCGCCCGGGGCCCGGCCTGGCCGCCCTGCAGCGGGAGCCAGCGCAGGCTGACGGCGAAGACGTTCTGCAGCGCCAGCCCGATGACGAAGGTGGGGACCCCGATGGCGACGGTGGTCGAGAGCGTGATCAGGACGTCGAGGAACGAGTAGCGGGAAACGGCGGCGATGACGCCGGCGACGATGCCGAGCACCAGCTGCAGGGCGAGGGCGGCGACGCCGAGCCGCACCGTGTTCCCCAGCTTCTCGCCGAGCATGTCGTTCACCGGCCGCCGGAAGGAGTACGACTCGCCCATGTCTCCCCTGCCCAACCGGCCCAGGTAGTGCAGGTACTGGCTGGGCAGAGGCTCGTCGAGGTGGTACCGCTCGGCCAGCGCGACCCGGGTCGAGGGATCGATCTGACGGCCTTCGCCCTGCGAGGTGGCGATGGGGTCGCCCGGGACCACGAACAGGCAGGCGAAGAGCACGAGGCTGGCCCCGAGCAGGACCAGGACCATCTGCAACAGCCGGCGGACGACGTACCTGGCCATGGCCCGCGGCGAAGGACGCCGCTACGCCTTCAGGGCGACGGTCTCGAGGGTGGCGTTCTCGTGGAAGTCGAGCCCGACTCCAGTCCACTTCCTGGAGTCGAACACCCGGTACTGGGTCCGGTACCACATGGGGGCCACGGCCACGTCCCCGGCGATGGCGATCCGCTCGGCCTCGTTGACCAGCCTCCGGCGCTCGGCATCGTCCTTCTGGGCCCGGGCCCGCTGGATGAGCGAGTCGACCTCGGGGTTGCGGTACCTGCCGTCGTTGTCGGCGGAGTCGCTCCCCAGGAGCGGGTGGAGGACGCTGTCGACCGTGGGGTAGTCGGCACCCCACGAGGCCCGGGCCAGGTCGAAGTCGCCCTGGTCGCGCTTCGCCAGGTGTTCGCCGAACGGGGCGCCGTCGAGCTCGACCACCACGCCGAGGTTGCTCTCCAATTGCTGCTTCCAGACCTGCACGAGCCCCTCGTGGCCGCCGTCGTTGTTGTAGGCCAGCTTCAGTCGGGTGCCCGGCATGAGACCGCCCCCGGCTGCCAGGTCCTTCGCTCTGGCCGGGTCGTACGTGCAGGCGTCGCCGCAGACGCCCGACTGGTGGAAGGCGCCGAACGGTGGCGGGACGAGGGCGCTGGCCGGCGTGAGCGCGCCCTGGTACACAGCGTTGCTGATCGCCTCGCGGTCGAGCGCCATCGACACCGCCCGACGGGCGTCGGCGCTGCTCAGAGGCCCCTTGGCCGTGTTCATGAGCACGTAGTTGATGCCGAAGCGCTCGATCCTCAGGAGGTCGCCCCGGGGCGTGTAGGTGCTCCGGGCCTGCCCGATCAGCGCCGGAGGGATGCGGGAGAAATCCACCTCACCGGCCTGGAACGCGCGGTACTGGGCGTCCAGCGACCCCTGGGCCGGGAAGATCAGGTACTCCACGCCGTCGAGGTTCGGCCGCGCTCCGTAGTACGAGTCGTTCCTGACCAGGGAGATGCGTTGGTTGTGCTCCCACTTGGTGCCCGGCTCGAACATGAACGGCCCGTTGCCGATCGGTGCTTCGTTGTAGGTCCGGTTGTCCGCGGCCCCGGCCACCGAGGGCACCGGGCTCATCGGGGACACGAGGGTCTTCTTGTCGAACTCGCAGTCGGGCGACGTGAGTCGCACGGCGAGGGTGTGGGGGTCGGGCGCCGAGAGCCCCGAGAACGTCGTGGCCGTCTGGGGGCTGCCGTGCAGCTCGCTGTAGCCCTGGATCCCGGCCAGGTGGTACGCGACCTGCGACGCGGCCTTCGCGTCGGCGGCCCGGGTCCATCCCCGGATGAACGACTCGGCGGTGACCTCCTCGCCGTTGCTGAACCGGCTCCGGCGCAGGTTGAACGTCCATTGCGTGCAGTCGTCGTTGGTCGACCAGCGCTCGGCCACGCCCGGGCGCATGTCGAGCTCCGCGTTGCCGTCGTAGGTGACCAGGCCGACGAACAGCCGCTTGGTGACGTTGTTCCCCTCCGACTCGCGGGCGTTGTACGGATCGATGGCCCGGGGCTCGCCGATCGGGACGCGGAACACGCCGCCGGCTCTCGTCTCGGCGGCGGGCCGGCCGGAGCGGCCGGAAGGATCGTCGCCGCCATCGCAGCCGGCTGCGACCATGGCCACGGCCGTGACCAGTACGGCGACCCGGACAGGGCCCCTGGCCCGACCGGTGCCTGTCCGCCGTGCATGGGCACCCGCCCGTGACCTCCCGAGCGCGCTGCGACCCAACCGACGGTTCAGGCGGGCGGGCGGCCGCCGTCGGCGAGCCACGGCCGGTAGACGGCGAAGGACTGGCACGGGTCGAAGGGGTCGAGGTGCACCTCGAGCCGCTGCGGCTCCGTCGGCTGGCCGGGGGCCTCCTGTTCGATCGCCATCCGGTCCTTCGGCTCGGGGTCGAACACCTCCCGGAGCCCCATGGCGATACCCGTCAGCAGGGCCCGCCCGGTACCGGTGTGGGGCGGCGGCGGCCGGTTCGGCCCCACGCGCCCGCCGGTGGGGCGCAGAAGCTGCGCCTCCGCGGCGTCGTCGCCGTAGAAGACCTCGAGGGGCTCATAGGCGCCGTCGTCACCTTCGCGAGGGGCCGACGGGTCGTACATGGGCCGGATTGTACCGGTGCCGGACGCCCGGGCCCAGGGTGGATCCTTCCCGTCAGGAGCTGACCCGCGGCGACGGGCGGTGACCCCGGGGGACGGCCGGTTAGGGGCCGGGCGCGGCCGGGTAGTCACTCGGGACCTCGCCGAGCGGCGAGCGCAAGACGAGTGGTGGGAGGCAGGCCATGAGCGAGAACGGCGAGGAGTTCCCGCCCCAGGAGCAGGAGCCACCTGGGACCACCGCGGCGATGACCCCCCGGCCCCGCGACGAGATGGAGGGGTACGTCGGGCGGGGCCTGCTCGAGGGCAAGCGAGCGCTGGTCACGGGAGGCGACTCGGGCATCGGCCGGGCGGTGTCCATCGCCTTCGCCAAGGAGGGGGCCGACGTGGCCATCGCCTACCTGTCGGAGGACGACGACGCCCGCCACACCGCCAAGCTGGTCGAGCAGCAGGGCCGTCGAGCGGTCTTGCTGCCCGGCGACCTCTCCGTGGAAGCCCACTGCGGCGAGGTGGTGGAAGAGACGGTCGCCGAGCTCGGCGGGCTCGACATCCTCGTCAACAACATCGCGTACCAGAACCCAGCGGAGTCCCTTCTGGACATCTCCACGGACCAGTGGGACCGCACCTTCAAGACCAACATCTACAGCTACTTCTGGGTTACGAAGGCCGCCCTCGACCACCTTCCCGACGGCGGCGCCATCATCAACAGCAGCTCGATCAACGGTCTCCGGGGAAACAAGAGCCTCATCGACTACTCGGCGACGAAGGGCGCCATCCTGGCGTTCACGTACTCGATGGCCCAGTCGCTCGTCGAACGCCGCATCCGGGTGAACTGCGTCGCCCCCGGCCCGGTCTGGACGCCGCTCATCCCGGCGACGATGGGCGGGCAGAAGACGGCTCACTTCGGCCAGCAGACCCCCATGGAGGAAGCCGCCCAGCCGGACGAGATCGCGCCGAGCTACGTGTTCTTCGCCGCCACCGCCTTCTCCAGCTACTACAGCGGTGAGGTCCTGGCGCCGGTCGGCGGCGAGACCCTTCCCGGGTAGAGGTCAGCCTTCTCGGTACACCAGCCGCGTCTCGCCCACCTCGATCTCGTCGCCTGGGTAGAGGGGACGCGGCTGGGTGAGGAACTGGTGGTTGACGAGCGTGCCGTTGGTGGAGTCCAGGTCGGAGACCGACCATCCCGCGGCCAGCCGCTCGAGGACGGCGTGGCGGCGCGACACCCTCAGATCGTCGGGCAACACGATGTCGTTCGCCCGGTCGCGTCCGATCGTGAGCCGATCGCCGTCCAACGGGACCCGACCGCTGACCTCCGGTCCGAACACCTCCAGGTACGCGTCCATCACGTTCCTATTCCCCGGGGTTCCCCGACTGAGCCTCGCGTGATCTTCGGCACCAGCGGCCCATGGTTGAAGACCGACGCAGACGGGGTAGAGCAGTCGCCGCGGCTGGGGCCACCAGCCCCCAGGTGCCGCCGCGGTCGGATGGTTCACCGTTCCTGATGCGCGCCTGGCCGCGTGCCTGATCGGCGGACGACCAACTCGAACATGGGAGAACGTGTGTCTGACAACGCAAGCAACTTCGACGGAGGGATGAACATGGACAACGAGAAGCTGTTGGAGAGGATCCACGCGCTCGAGACCGCCCTGGCGACGCAGACGGCGGCCACTGCCGGCATGGAGGCAACCCAGGGCGCTGTCCAGGCGGGGAACATGGCGACGACGGCTGCCATGGCGACAGGCACGATGACGACGATGGCTGCCGGTAGCGCCGGGCTGATCGTCGGGATCTTCCTCGGCCTGGCCATCCGTCGCTGAGGAACGCGACGGCGGCGGAGCTCGACCGTGCCGCCCCATAACTGCGCCCCCGGCAGGACTCGAACCTGCGACCCGCTGCTTAGAAGGCAGATCTCGCCAATACCCCAGCCAGGGAGTTTCCCGCGTAACCGCAGGTGGGAAGGCATTTTGTTCCACGCCGGTGCTCACTGTAGCTACCCTTTCGGCGCTGATGTGCGGACTATCTGCGGACTCAAGTCGGCCAGCCAAGGGCGCGGGGGCCTCGGAGCAGCGCACACCCCAGCGCCCGGTTCGAGATCGAACGAGTGCCAATCTCGATCCTCACTGAGCCAAGCGAGATCGTTGGCGGAGCCGGCTCCCAGCGAGTTCAACCTTCCTGGGTTCCGTCCGACCGGCATTGACAAACGCGTCTAGGTCGGCTGAACGGAACCTCACGAACTTGCCGACCTTGTAGTAGCGAACCCTGCGCTCCAGAACTAGACGGCGAACGAACGGCTGACTCACACCGAGGTAGGCCGCGGCCCCCTCCACATCGAGAAGGGGCTGGCCGTCCGTCGGCTCCTCGTGTTGCCTCATGACTTGCCCTCCCCCGCCGTTGAGTGACTCCCCTGCCGCGGCCGGTGGGGACTCTTGAGGCGGAGGCGCGATCGCACCTCCAGGTGGCTCAAAGCGCGCTGAGGGCTCATGCCGATCTATTGGGTTCACAGAAGTCAATTCCCGACACCGAAGCCGGTCGTCAGGTGATGACACACAGGAGTCGTGAACCGCCCCGGGATCCATGGAGGCTCCATCGCTTGGAAAGGATGATGTAGCCATGTCAGACCACCCCGCCCAGAAGAGGTACCCGCCGGAGCTGCCTGAGCGACCCGTACGCATGGTGGCCGAGGCCATCGAACGTCACGGCGCTGAGTGCTTCGGGGTGATCGCCCGGGTGGCCCGTCAGCTCGGCTCGGCACCGAATCGCTGCGCAACTGGGTCAACCCGAGATCGATGGCGGTCAGCGAGTGGGCACCACCAGCGAAGACAAGGAGCGCATGGCCAAGCTGGAGAGGGAGGTGCGCGAGCTGCGGCGGGCGAACGAGATCCTCAAGTCGGCGGCCGTTTTCTTCGGGGCGGAGCTCGACCGCCGACAGACCAGGTGCTCGCCTACATCGACGGCCACCGCCAGGTGTTGGGGGTCGAGCCGATCTGCAGCGCCCGGCAGGTCGCCCCCTCCATCTACTAGGAGGCCAAGAGGCGCCCACCGTGTCGCCGGCGGCTGGTGGATGCGGCCCTGAAGGTCGACATCGCCCGGGTGTTCGAGGCTAACTACCGCGTCTATGGAGCCCGCAAGGTGTGGCGCCAGCTGAACCGGGAGGGCATCGTCGTGCCCCGCTGCCGGGTCGAGCGCCTCATGGCCCAGATGGGCCTGGCCGGGCGGGTGCGGGGCAAGACAGGCGCACCACCAGGGCTGACAACACCGCCGCCCGCCCCGCCGACCTGGTCGACCGCCAGTTCCGGGCCGTCGCCAGGACCGGCTCGGGGCCAGGCTCAGTTCCCCTACGCCTCCTTCGGTGGTGCAACCGCGTAGGTCCATACTCCGGGGCCGGCGTTCACATCGACGCCGAGCGACCTGCCGCTCGCGAACGCCTTCTCTACCTTCTTGCGAGCCGAGTCCTCGTCGAAGGCGCGAACCGTCAGCTTCGCTTCGATCTCAACGACGAATGGCCGCTTCTGCTTTGGCATGGCCCAGGTATACAGGTCGGGCGCAACTGACGGCGAGCCGACCCAACCATGGCGGCCGGGGTCGCACAAGACCGGCGGGCTTGCTGCCTCCACCGCCCTGCGGCAGACCCCTTGCCAGCGTCGACCGCCGCGGTCGACCAGTTGACGGTGCCGGAACGAGCCGGGACCCGGTCGAAAGGAGCCAGAGCTATGGCGGTGTCGCACACTCCGCCGTCGCTCCCGAACACGCCGGTGACCATCCACGCGGCTCCACTCCCCGAAGGAGGCAAGGTGCTCATGTTCGTTGAGGTGGAAGGTGTCAAGTAGGAACGAGCCGTGGGCAACCCCGGGGCTCAGCAGCCGGGCGGTCGGATGAAGCAGGCCCAGCGGGCAAGGCCGCATTGCAAGACAAGCCGGCAGGCGTGCTGGGCGTCGGCTACGTCGGCCGGGCGCCCCCTCTGGTTGCCTCGCGCCTCTCGAAAGTTGACGCAGCCCGCCGGAGGCATTCTTGCTGGGCGCAACGCTCATG
>JALYGL010000096.1 GCA_030777125.1 Actinomycetota bacterium | reverse complement strand
CCCGCTACGCCGTCTCATCCGCACCAGACCAGGCCGGGCCAGAAGGCCCCGATCGGAGCATGAGTGGCGAGTGTCGGGGGGATGGCCCGGTACGCCAGCGCTGAGCCGACGTCACTGCCGGAGCCCGTCCATGTCTGCGCCGGTTTTGTTATCGTTGCTGATCCTCCCGGGGGCGGGCCACCGCAGACGCATGTAGCGCACGATCCGCCATGCCCACAGCGCCGGTGTGCCGAACCGGTCCCGCAGGGTGGCCGCGTCCAGCACGTACATGGCCCGAGCCGCCTCGGCGTGGGACCACACCAGCGGCACGTTACCCAGGCTCTCACCGGTTTGGGGGTCGACCTCCTCGGCTAGGAGGCGCGGAAGCTGGGCGCACAGCTCGTCGGCCCGGGCGCGGGCCTCCTCGAGACGGCCCACGGTGGCCAGGGCCGACACCACCCACCAGCACACAGGCAGGAACGCCCCCTCCTTGCCGCTGAACCCGTCGTCACCGCCCGGCTGGTAGCGGTACAGGAACGGCCCTGCACCCAGGCGGTCGATGGTGGCTTGTACGAGCCGCTCGGCGCGCGGGTCGCGGCGCGACAGCATTCCGAAGACCACGGCCATGAGAGCCGAGGCGTCGGGTCCCGGAGCGCCGTCGTAGGCCTGGGGCAGGCCGCCGTCGTCGCCGATGGCGCTCAGGACTCGCTCGCGGATCTCCTGGCGGGCCCGCTTCCAGTGGCGGCGCCGGGCACGGGGCCGCCAGCCGCGGGCGATCCAGATGGCGCGGTCAAGACAGATCCAGCGCCCGATGTCGGCGCTGATGAGGTCGCGGGGCTCCCGGAGCTCCCAGATCCCGCTGGTGGGCGCCCGCGCCGCCGAGGCCGCCCGGTCAGCGGCCGCCCGGACGAGACGCCACGTGTCGTCGTCGAGGCTGGCTCCGGTCTGCAGGTGTACCGAGATGCCCTCCAGAAGCAGCCCGAGGGCGTCGTGCTGCACCTGGCCACCAGCACCGTTGCCTACTCGGACGGGTTGGGAGCCGGCCCACCCGGCCACGCCCGGGACCTCACGCTCGTCGGGGACGGGACGTCCACGCACGTCGGTGACAGGACTGGTGGGCGCCTCCCCGTCGTTGTTCAGGCCCACCACGAACCGCAGGTACCGCTCTGCCCCCGACCGGTTGCCGAGGAGCGCTGCGACGGAGATGCCCAAGGACGCGTCGCGCAGCCAGCTGTAGCGGTAGTCGAACTGCCGATCGGCCCCAGGCGCCTCGGGCAGCGACGTGGTCGGGGCGGCCACCACCGACCCCGTGGGCCGGTACGTGCAGGCCTCCAGCACGGCGAGGGCGTCGGCCGCCCGCTCGGGGTGGTGTCGGGGCAACCTGGTCCGCTCGAGAGCGGATTGGCTACGAACCTCCAGGGCGCTCAGGCGTCGGGCCAGGCTCTCGCCGTCGCCGTCGACGACAGTCACGTCGACGCCGATGACCAGCACGCCCCATCGCCCTTGGGGGGCACGAAGGGTGGTCGCGAGCCACCGGCCGTTGGCCTGCGACATCCCGCCGGCGACGGTAACGACAGCGCTGCCCAGGCGACAGGTCGGGCCGTCCCAGGGTCCCCAGGCCTGGTCGAACCCGCCCACGGCCAGCTCGTGCGTCACCTCCAGGTCGGCGTCGTCGCTCCGCACGAGGCGCACGACGCCCTCCTCCACCAGCGCGTCGCGGCACTCCATCCGGACGCCCCCCACGCGGAGGACGGTCCGTACCACCGCACCGGCGGGCTCGGTCGAGCGCTCGATCTCCTCCGCCGCCCGCCAGCGGGCCGCGCCCCCGGCCGGGTCGAGCAACGACCACAGCAATGGCGGCGAGTCGATTTCGGGCCCGCACCACCAGTCGATTTCGGCTGCGGGACCGATAAGGGCCGCGGACCGGCCGTTGCTCAGCAGCCGGTGGGCTCCCAGCGCAGGCCGGTGCAGAGTCGGATCAGTCAGGACTTGTGGCCGCGGAGCTGGTCCCAGGCGGTGCGGGCCTCGGGTAGGACTTGGGGCACCATCGCGGCGCTGAGTGCCGCCGCCAGCACGCACCACGAGCAGAAGCGGCGGTGTTTGGAACCCTGCTCCACGGTGAGGTACAGGGCCGACACGGTATCGAGGCCGACCTTGGCTGCCAGGGCCAGCGGGATCCACGGCCGCTCCTCCGCCCGGCGGGCTGGCCCCATTCCGGCCAGGATCAGAGTGATGGCGGAGTTGGCCAGGCCCAGGGCAGCGTCGGGGGTCTTGAGGTATTGGTAGGCCTCGCCTGAGGCGTCGACCTTGTCGGCGTCCAGGACGGCCAGTCGGGGCTCGGGCAGGTGCTTGATAAGGCCCATCTGATAAGCGGCGACCACGCCCATTGCGCCGGCCGACGACAGGGCCATGGCGGCCACCCGACGTCGGCGCCGGAGGGCGTCGCCCTGCCCCATGCGCAGGTCGGCGCTCACCCGCTCGGCCGCTGGACTGCTCGGCCGCCCTATCCCATCGCCGGGAGCAGATACTCGGTTGGACATCTACTTCCT
>JALYGL010000095.1 GCA_030777125.1 Actinomycetota bacterium | reverse complement strand
CCCGAGCCCGCTGCCTCGAGTACGCCATCGAGACGGGCGTTGAGGGGGTCTGGGGCGGCACCAGCACGCGGGAGAGGCGCAGGAGGCGGAGCGTCGCCGTCTAGGAACCCGGCAAGTCCTCAACGAGCCGGTGGAAGTCGACGATGTGTCGTGCAACCTCGATGGCGGCCTCGTCGTCCATGGGCAGGACCGTGGCTCGCAGTGCGCCGCGGCCCTCTGGCCCTGGTTCATGTGTCACGAGCGCTCGGATCATCTCCCACCGGGGGCGCAAGTCCTCAGGCAGGTCGCGCTCCTCGTTGATGTGGATCAGCGAGTCGACCCAAGCGTCGACTATGCGCTCTTGAATCCTTCCTGCACCGGTGGCAAGCGTGGCGAAGACGGCGTTGCCCAACTGCTCTCTGGCGTAGTGGATCGACACCGGACAGACGGTAGTTGCCCCCCGGAACGAGCCGCTGGGAGACCAGTACGCGGTGCCCGATGAGCTACCGCTAGTCCGTCCGATCCCTCAAGCGTACGACCGTCGTCTCATGCATCTCGCGGCCGGGGAGGAAGTCGCCTTGCCGAAGGTGCGCCGCTATCTCGCGCAATGTCTGCTTGAACACTTCCTGCCCCTCATGGACCTGGCCGACCACACTCTCGATCCAGCCGTCGATCCAGTGGGCGATGACCAGATGGTTGCGATAGAGGTCGCCTTGCTCTTCGAGGTCATGCTCCGCCCGAAGTCGGTCGAAGTCGTCGAGGCGGTCGGCGTCGAACTCGAGGAGCCGTTCATCGCTCAGGGACATTCCCCGACGCTAACCCTTCAGTCCGTGCGGCGGGAAGGGTGCTTTGGGCGCCTAGAGCGCTTTCAGCGCAAGGCGGAGAACCAACACCAGGGGAACTCACCGGGAACTCAGTAGGAACTCAGGACGCCCAGCAACGTTCGGAACCGTCCGGTCCGGTCCAGACCTAAAAGAGCAGGTCAGACCGCCTGCGGGCGCCAAAGCCGCAGGTGGCGACGGTGAGTCGGCCTATAGGCGGGGTTCTGTCCGCCGCCGGAGCGGCGGGGTGACCATCCATCTACGCGGCCTACCTGGGTTCCGTGCCTCCGAGGAGGCACACGGGCGGGTCGCCCTGCCCTGTTCGGCCTTGCTCCGGGTGGGGTTTACCGAGCCGCCCGGGTCACCCCGGGCGCTGGTGCGCTCTTGCCGCACCGTTTCACCCTTGCCTGTGCCTCTCGGCCATCGGCGGTCTGTTCTCTGTGGCACTTTCCTGCGGGTCGCCCCGACTGGCCGCTAGCCAGCACCCTGCCCTGTGGAGCCCCGACCTTCCTCGACTCGATCGGCCGTGAGGCCGTCGAACCGCGGTCACCCGTCCGACTCACCGTCACCCCAATTGTCGCGCACCGGCGTGACCAAGGCGGCGCCCATGCTCCTTGGTTGCGAACAACGTTCGACTATCACGACCCTGCCCCTCGAGAGCGGGCGGACCGCGCTCTCCTTCTGTTGCCGGCGGTCCTGCAGGAGGCGAACATGGTTGTCGATGAGCGGTCTCGTCATGAGCTCTACCGCCGGCAGGAAGAGGTACTCGGTCCAGAGGCGGCGACCACGTTGATCGAACACCTGCCGCCGGTGGGGTGGGCGTCGACCTCCGCTTCGCGCCCGTCGACGACCAGTTCGCCGCCGTCAGCAGCCGCTTCGACCGCGTCGACGAGCGCTTCAACGTCATGGAGGAGCGGTTCAAGGGCCTCGACTGGCGGTTCGACGGCCTCGACGATCGCATCAAGGCCTCTACCTCCGACATCCGCGCCGCCTTCGAGCACGAGCTCCGGTCTCAGACCCTCACCATGGTGTTCGGCCTCTTGAGCGTGGTCATGACGATGGCGGCGCTGGCCTTGGCCCTCGTCCGCTTCTCCTAGCTAGAAGAACTCGAGGGCGGTCAGCTCCGGGACCCAGTTGCGGGCCATGTCGCGGACTTCGCGCCAGCGGTCGCGGTCGGGGTGGCGCACCGGCTCCACGACGGACCGGGGCGACCAGGTGGCGGCCACGTCCTCCTCGCTCGCCCAGGTGCCCGTGGCCAGTCCGGCCAGGAAGGCGGCGCCCAACGTCGTGGCCTCCGTGACCGGTGACACCTCCACCGGGCGCTGGGTGGCGTCGGCCAGCGCCTGGACGAACACCGAGTTGGCGCTCATGCCGCCGTCGACCCGGATGGTGGGGATGGCCACCCCGCTGTCGGCCTCGGCCGCCTCCACCAGGTCGGCGCCGCGGTGGGCCACACCCTCCAGGACCGCCCGCACGATCTCGGGGCGTCCGGAGCCGCGGGTGACGCCCAAGAGCATTCCGCGGGCCCCGAAGTCCCACGCCGGCGTGCCCATGCCCTGGAGCGCGGGCACGAACCACACGTCTCCCGTGTTCCGGCAAGCCCCGGCCACCTCTTCCGACTCCGCCGCGGTGGCGATGACGCCCAGGTCGTCACGGAGCCACTCCACCGCCTGGCCGGCGGACAGCATGAACGCCTCCAGGCCCCACGTCAGCCGGTCGGCCCGGCGCCACGCCACGATGGGGAACGTGCCGCCCGGCCCCCGGCGCTCGAACGCCGGCCGTTCGTCGCCCACGCACAGGTCGAGCATGCCGCCGGTGCCGAAGGTGATCTTCGACAGCCCCGGTCGGGTGCAGCCCTGCCCCACGAGCGAGGCCTGCTGGTCGCCGGCGATTCCGGTGATGGGCGGCGCCCCGCGGAGGGCGCGGGCCTCGCCCACCATGCCCGAGGAGTCCACGATCGTGGGGAGCATGCCCGGCGGGATGCGCAGGATCTTGAGGGGCTCGGGTGCCCATCCCGCCCCGTCCAGCTCGACCAGGCCGGTGACTCCGGCGTTCGACGGGTCGGTCACGTGGACGGTGCCCTCCGACAGCGTCCATGCCACCCAGGTGTCGACGGTGCCGAAGCACAGGTCGCGCGCCCGGTCCGGGTCGACCATGTCGAGGAGGAAGGCCAGCTTGGTGGCCGAGCTGGTCGGCGCCACCCGCAGCCCGTCGGCCTGGAGGGCGACGCACATGCCGACCGTCCGCAGGTCCTGCCACCCGACGCCCGGCCCGACCGGCTCGCCGGTGGCCCGGTCCCAGACCACGGTGGACGCCCGCTGGTTGGCGATGCCCACCGACTCCACCGGCCCGCCCTCGGCCAGGGCGGCGCGGGCCACGTCGAGGGCGGCGGCGGCCATGCGGGCGGCGTCGAACTGGACGAAGTTGGGGGCCGGCGTCTCGGGCAGCACCTCCCGGTGGTGCACCGCGTCGACGCTGGCATCGGGACGGACGACCGCGGCCCGCACACCGCTCGTGCCCACGTCGACGACGAGATGGCTCACGCCGGCTCCGGTGGCGGGGCCCGGCGGGTGGACAGCAGGCCACCGAGGATGCCGGCCGACGCCGACATGAGCAGGTTGAAGACCACGGCGACCACGGCCACCTCGTCCCCGGCGATCTGCCGGACGACCACGACGACCACCAGCAAGGTGGCGGTGGCGGCCACGGCAGCGAGGGCGCCATGGGTGAGGGGGGCGTCGGGCCGGCGCCGGCCGGCTCGCCGTCCACCGGCCACCAGGCCGCCCAGGAGGATCAGGTACAGGGGCACCACCAGGCTCGAGCCCCGGGGGAGGGCCTGCCCGGCCACGATCACGGGCACGGCCACCGCGAGAGGCACGACGGCGCCGGCGGCGACGGCCCGCCAGTCGACCCGCAGGTTCATGCCCGGGACGCCTCCGGCAGCCCGGCGCCCGCCCGTTGGCGGGCGACCAGGGCCCGGTAGGCCTCGGCCTCGGCGGCGGCCTGGGCGTCGGTCCATCCGAGCTCCGGCGCCAGCAGCCGGGC
>JALYGL010000094.1 GCA_030777125.1 Actinomycetota bacterium | reverse complement strand
GCCAGGCCCCGGCGCACCTCCTCGGCCACGAACAGCAGGTAGGCGGCCACGCCCTCCGGCGTGCCGGTGAACTTGGCCCGCAGGTGCGGCCGCTGGGTGGCGATGCCGGTGGTGCAGGTGTCCTTGTGGCACGCCCGCAGCATGATGCAGCCCTCGGCGATCATGGCCGCGGTGCCGAACGAGTACTCGTCGGCGCCCAGCAACGCCGACATGAGCACGTCGCGCCCGGTCATGAGACCGCCGTCGACCCGCACCCGCACCCGGTCGCGCAGGTCGTTCTCGATCAGGGCCCGCTGGGTGTCGGCCAGGCCCAGCTCCCAGGGGAGGCCGGCGTGCTTGATGGACATGAGGGGCGACGCTCCGGTCCCGCCGTTGCTGCCCGAGATGTGGACCACCTCGGCCAGGGCCTTGGCCACGCCCGCGGCGATCGTCCCCACCCCGTCCTCGGCCACCAGCTTCACCGAGACGTCGGCCAGCCGGTTCACCTGCTTGAGGTCGTAGATCAGCTGGGCCAGATCCTCGATGGAGTAGATGTCGTGGTGTGGCGGGGGTGAGATCAGGCCGATCCCGGCCTGGGTGTGGCGCAGGGCGGCGATCTCCTCGGACACCTTGTTCCCCGGGATCTGGCCACCCTCGCCGGGCTTGGAGCCCTGGGCCATCTTGATGTTCAGCTCGTCGGCGAACACGCAGTACTCGGGGGTGACGCCGAACCGTCCGGATGCGATCTGCTTGATGCGGCTGTTCTTGTCGCCGCTCGGGCGGCCGCGTGTGATGAACCGGGCATGGCTCTCCCCGCCCTCGCCGCAGTTCGACATGCCGCCGATCAGGTTCATGGCCTCAGTCAGCGTCTCGTGGGCCTCGCGGCTGAGGGCCCCGTGGGACATGGCGCCGGTGGAGAACCGCCTGCAGATCCCGCTGGCCGGTTCCACCTCGTCGAGCGCGACGGGCGGGCCGGCGGGGACGAGCTCGAGCAGATCGTGCAGCTCGGTGGGCGGACGGCCGTTGACCAGCTCGGCGAACCGCACGTACGTCTCGTCGCTGCCCTGCTTGATGGCCGCCTGAAGGAGGTGGGCGGCCTTCATCTCGTTGAGAGCCTTGACCACGTCGTCGTTCTTGGTGTGGTACTCGCCGCGTTTGCGGACCCTGTAGAAGCCGGCGTCGACCAGACGCGCCTCGCGGTGGCGGGCCAGGACGTCGGCACCCAGCTCCGCCCATCCGACACCACCGACGACCGACGGCGTGCCCGAGAAGCAGACGTCGACCACCTCGGCACCCAGGCCGAGCACCTCGAAGATCTGGGCTCCCCGGTAGGAGTCGACGGTGGAGATGCCCATCTTGGACATCACCTTCAGCACACCGTCCTCCATGGCCGCCTGGAGCCGCCCCTGGGCCTCGGGGCCGGACAGCTCGGACAGCTCGTTGCTGTCCGCCTCCACCGCCACCGTCTCCAGGGCCAGGCCCGGGCAGACGGCGTCGGCGCCGTACCCCAGGAGGCAGGCCACGTAGTGGACGTCGCGGGCGTCGTCGGCCGAGACGACCAGGCTGGTGTTCGGCCGCAGCCCGGCGGCCATGAGGCGGTGGTGGACCGCGCCGGTGGCCAGCAGCGCGGGCACGGGGGCGCGGTCGGCGCCGACCCCCCCGTCGTCTACCAGCAGGATGCCGGTGCCGGCCCGGACCAGGCGCTCGGCGTCGTCGCACAGGCGGGTCACGGCGGCGCGCAGGCCATCGGGACCGTCGCCCACCGGGAAGGTGGCGTCGAGGTGGGCGCAGCCGAACCCGCCACCGTCGTCGGTGAGCAGGCCGACGACCGTGGACGGGTAGACGAAGAACGACTTCAGCTCCAGCAGCTGGGTCGCCTCGGGGCCATCGGTGAGGATGGGCCGGCGGGGACCGAGCAGGGTGCGCAGGCTCATGACCAGCCGCTCGCGGAGGTGGTCGATGGGCGGGTTGGTGACCTGGGCGAACCGCTGCCTGAGGTAGTGGTGCACCGGCCGGGGGCGACCGGCCAGGTGGGGGAGCGGGGAGTCGTCGCCCATCGAGTACGTGGGCTCCTTGGCCTCGTTGGCCATGAACCGCAGCACCATGGCCAGCTCCTCCTTGGAGTAGCCGAAGGTGGCCTGGCGCTGCTCGAGCACGTGGGGCTCCGACGTCTTCTCGATGGGACGGCCCCGCGACTGGCGGCGGAGGCCGTCGGCCGCCCACCGGCCGTAGGGCGCCCCGGCACCCAGCCGCTCCTTGCATTCGGCGTCGGACAACACCCCGCGGGTGGGATCGACGAACAGCATCTGGCCCGGCCCGAGCCGGCCGCGGCGGACCCGGCCGTGGCCGGAGACGTCGACCGCGCCGGCCTCGGAGCAGCAGACCACCAGGCCGTCGTCGCAGACGGCGTAGCGGAGGGGACGCAGCCCGTTGCGGTCGAGGGCGGCCCCCACGCCGACGCCGTCGGTGAAGATGAGCCCGGCGGGACCGTCCCACGGCTCCATGATCGACGCGTGGTACCGGTAGAACCCCCGCACCGCGGGGTCGAGGTCGCGCTCGCCCTCCCAGGCCTCGGGGATGGTCATGGCCACCGCGTGGCGCACGTCGCGGCCTGCCCGGGTCAGCAGCTCCACGGCCGAGTCGAGCTGGCCGGAGTCCGAGTCGGCGGCGTCGAGCACGGGATGGAACAGCTCCTCCGGGCCGAGCCCGACGGCCTCGGTGCCCAGGACGCCTCGGGCCCGCATGCGGTTGACGTTGCCGGCCAAGGCGTTGATCTCACCGTTGTGGCAGAGCATGCGGAACGGCTGGGCCCGCTCCCACGTCGGAAGGGTGTTGGTGGAGAACCGCTGGTGGAACACGGCGAAGGCGGCACCGAAGCGTTCGTCGGCCAGGTCGACGAAGAACTCGGAGAGGGCGTCGGCCACGACCAGGCCCTTGTAGACCATGGTGCGGTACGAGCACGAGGCGACGTACGTGCCCGAGGAGGCCTGGCTGAAGCGCCTCCGCAGGCGCAAGGCGACCCGCTCCTCCTGGCCCCCCTCCGGGCGAGACACCAGGGCGTGCAGGAACCGGGGCCTGGTTGACCGGGCCAGCTGACCGAGCTGGTCGTCGTCGGTCGGCGGTGTGCGCCACTCGAGCACCTGGACGCCCTCTGCCGCGGCGGCCTTTTCGAAGGCGGGCCGAGGGTCGTCGCCCCGCACGAACAACACGGCGACGCCGCAGTCCCCGAAGATGCCGGGCGGGATGGGCGCCAGCAGCCCGGAGCCGTCGGACGACCGGGCGTCGGCCGCCAGCGCCCCTCGGTGCTTGACGCACGCCAGCCCGGAGAGGGCCGCCTCGACGACGGCGCGGGACGCCCGTCCCGTCGAATCGGCCACGAAGCCGATACCGCAGGCGTCAAGCTCTACAGCCATGGAGGTGTCCTCTCGCGCGCAGGGACAGCGGTCGTTCCGGGAGCCGGAGCACCTTCGTCGTCGAATGGGTCGTCGAAGGGGCGTCGTTGCCTGGGCCCCGGCGGGGTGCGCCCTAGAGTACCCGGTCGCTGGTGGCCAGGCCGAGGGCCAGCACCTCCATAACATGGTCGACCAGGTCGTCGGCGGTGTGGACCACCGGGAACCCCGGCATGGTGATGCGGAGCGAGGTGATGCCGTGGACCGCGGCCCACAGCCCGCACGCCACCAGCATGGGGTCGCGGGGCGCGAACGCCCCGGCGTCGATGCAAGCTTGCACGTTGGCCACCAGCGACATGAAGGAGCTGATGCCGGGGATGCGGCCGGCTTCGAAGTCCTCCCTGGTGAAGTCCTCCTTGCCCATCAGCAGGATGCGGTAGTGCTCCGGATGGTCCACGCCGAACTGGATGTACGCCCGGCCCCGGCGGCGGAGCGACTCGACCGGGTCGTCGACGCCGGCGACGGCGTCCTCGAGGACCTCGTCGAGCTTGGCGAACTCCATCTCGCACACCGCGTAGATGAGGGCGTCCTTGTCGGCGAAGTGCAGGTAGATCGACGGCGGGGTGACGCCCACGGCTTCGGCGATGGCCCGCACGGACACCGCCGAGGCGTCACCTGTGTCCAGCAGGAGGCGCTCGGTGGCGGCCAGGATCTCGTCGCGGAGGCGGTCGCCCTCGCCCTTGGGGGCGCGGCTGCGACGGGGGACCCCGACCTCGACTATGACGGCTGCTTCACGAGGCCGATCATCGGCGGCGGCGTCCGGTCGCCCCACGCTCCCTCCCGAGGCGTCGCTTACTCCCGTCAGGCTACGGAGGGGGCGGCGCCTGTCAAGAGGTGCCGGACACCGGTTCGTCGGGCTCGGCTCCGCCGGGGGTCCCGGTCGTCGCCAACGGCGGCTCCTCGGCCGTGGCCGACGTGTACTCGATCGAGTAGTAGAGGTACAGCTCCGCCTCCTGCTCCTCGGTCAGCTGGGCGGTGACCTGGCCGGCGGGGTGGTCGCTGTGGGGCGCGTTGCGGACGAGCTTGGCGTCGACCGCCAACTGCACCCCCTCGGCAGTGGGGACGGCGCCGGCCAGGGGCGCCAGGCTGGTCTCGGACCGCCCCGTGCGCACCGCCACCCACTCGGGCTGCCCGGTCGGCTTGTCGAGGTAGACGGCGTCGACGATGCCGATCTCCTGGCCGTTCAGGTCGAAGGCCGGCCGTCCGAAGAGCGATTCGGTGTCCATGCCGACTTCGTACCCAGCGGACGCCCCGCTTACGGCCAGGTCCGCCGGGCGTTCGCCGACCGGCCGGCGTCGACGGCCCACGCCCTGCGCCAGGCGCCCGATCGTGGACCGGTGAGGGCGGGCGTGGCCCCGGTGGCGGCCCGCTTCCGGGCCGTCCACCAGTCGGTGGTCCACTCGTCGGCGAGGGCGGCGACGGCCGCCTCGATCCGGGCCGAGAACCGCCGTGAGTCCTCGCCGTCGGTCGGGCGCAGCGGAGCCCCGAAGCTGAGCTGCACGCCGGCGCCCCGGCGGGCGGGGGTGGGCCACTTCGCCCCCCGCTTCCAGATGCGCCGGGTGCCCTCCAGGTACACGGGTACGACCGGGCGTCCGCAGCGCAGAGCCAGGTAGGCGGCGCCCCCCCGGAACGTCTGGCCCCACCCGTCCGGACTGCGTCCGCCCTCGGGGAAGATCACCAGGTTCCAGCCGTCGCCCAGCAGCTCCGCGGCCAGGTCGGCGGAGCGACGCCCCACCTTGGTGCGGTCCATGGGGATGGCGCCGATGGCCAGGGCGGACAGCGTGCCGACCGTTCGGTTTGAGAAGAAGTAGTCGGCGGCGGCGGCGACGACGGTGCGGTGCCGGAAGCGCTCGGGCAGGCTGGCCAGGAGCAGCGTCGTGTCCAGGTGGCTGTTGTGGTTGGCGGCGAAGATGGCCGGCGCCTCCAGGGTCTGGATGCGGTCGAGGCCGTGGACCCGCGGCCAGGCCAGGACGTGGGCCAGCGGGCGCAGCACGTCGTCGACCAGCACGGCCCGGGTCAGACGGGCGGGGTAGCGCCGGGACCAGGAGGTGTCGTAGTCGACGCCCGTGTGGGATTCGATGGGCGGCCGTTCAACGGCGATCGGCCAGGTGGCCTTGGCGATCGGGAACGAGGGCGGGAGCGACAGCCTCACGTCACGTCGGCCATGAGGATGGGCGGGTTGTGGATGTGGGTGATCGAGGGGTCGCGGCCGACGACGTCCTCGGCCATCTCCAGCGCGTCGCGCAGGGTGGAGGCGGGCTTGAAGCCCATGCGGCGCACGGCCCGGGCGTTGCCACCCACGACGATGACCTGGCCCAGGTGTTGGAGGGCGTGCGCCCCCCAGTACCACATGTAGAACGGGTGGACCCCGTGGTAGGCGTAGCTGGTGCGGTAGAGGTGCACGTACCACGGGTCGGTGGCGAAGTCCTCCTCGAACTTGGCCTCGATCTCCGCCGGGTCGGTGGTCTCGGTCAAGACCTGCTCGAAGAAGTCGATGTAGCTCGGGTGGTGGACCGGGTTGAACTCCCAGGGCGTCGGGTGGCTCATGATCACCACACCCCCTTGGCGGACGAGCGGCCGCCCCCGGTAGAGGTTGAAGAAGTACCCCAGTCCCAGGCACATGACGAGGATGGGGTTCATCACCGAGTTGACGTTGTACGGGCAGATGTAGGGCAGACCCATGGTGAGCACGTCGGCCTGGCCCTGCACCGGGACCAGGTGCTGGCGGTAGACGTTCTCGGTGGTCCGGGCGTGCACCGCCTCCACCTCGCCCGCCTGCACGCTGGTGAGGCCGTACGGCGCCCGGATGGAGTGGAAGATCGGTCGCACCACCCGGTCGGGCGCCCGATCGAGGGCCGCGGCGGTGGCCACGTACGACGCCCGGTCGCGGGCCGACCACTCCCACTCCCGCTTCTGGAGGAAGTCGAAGGGCTTGGCGAAGGTGTTGTTGTTGAGGGTCGTCTCGATCTGGAAGATCTTGACGCCCTCCGCGGCCAGCAACCGGCCCATCCGCCAGTTGGACGAGTGCAGCTCGGAGCGGTGCTGGTCCATGAACGAGGTGCTGCGCTGCATGGTGTGGACGTTGTGGTGGTGCCGCAGGCTCCGGTACGACGCCAACCCGGTGGCGACGCTCTTGTGGCCGCCGTCCATGGCCACCAGGTTCAGGTTCACGTACACCAACAGGTCGGCCGTGGCCGCCCGCTTGTTGATCTCGACGTCCTCGCCCTGCGCCGTCTGGCCGATGTGGAGCATGTTGTCCGGGTCCTCGGCGTCGTGCTGGGTGAGCAGACCGGCCGGGGCGAAGGCCTCGTAGACGCGATCACCCACGGCCTGGCGCAGCTCGGCCTCGGTCATGCGCCGGTGCAGGGCCAGGGCCGCGATGAGGACCACGTCGTCGACGCCCGCCTCGGCGGCCATGTCGAGCACGGCCTCTATCACCCGCTGGCGCACGTCGGGGCGGCGCATGGGCGGGAGCGGCAGGGACACGTCGTCGAAGGCGATGACCAGGCGCATCCCGGGCCGGAGCAGCGAGGGCAGGGGCTGGCTGTCGCCCAGCGGATGGAGCAGAGCGTGGCGGATGGCGGCGTCGGGGTCGCTCAGGCCCCGGAGGGGCTCGGCCGGGTAGACCACCCTCGACCCCACCGGCAGCCGCTCCAGGCGGAACCCCTCGCCCGCGTGGAACAGGACGGGCGGCGTCGACCGGTCGACTTCGAGCACGAACCCGGGCCTGCTCACCGGCGCTTCTCCCCTCGCAGGTCGAACGTCACTTTCACCGCGCCGCGCCGGCCGGCGTTGGCGGCATGGTCGATGGCCTCACGGTAGCGGTCGAGCGGGTAGCGGGCCGAGACCAGCCGCTCCAGACCGGCCTCGGCCACCAGCTCGAAGGCCAGGTCGAACGTGCGCCGCCGGTCTCCGTCGACCTGCTCGGTGCCGTAGGCGTAGGAGCCCCGCAGGACGATCTGGCGCTGCCACAGCGGGGTCAGGTCGACGTTGACGGTGGCCGGCATGCCCAGGAGGACGACCGTGCCGCCAGGGCGGACGACGGCCAGGTCCTCGGTCAGGGACGCCTCCGTTCCGACGCAGTCGACAACCAGGTCCACGCCACCGGACAGGCCGCCGCCCACCCGCAACGACCCGGTGGCCCGGCGCACGGCCCGGACGGTCTCGGCCGGCTCGACCACCACGTCGGCGCCCAGCTCCGTGGCCCACCGGCGTTGCTCGGGATGCTTGGCCGACATGATCACCCGCCCAGGCGTGGCGAAACGGCGCAGGGCCGCGACCGTGCACAGGCCGAGCGTCCCGGCGCCCACGACCAGGACGGTGTCGCCGTAGGCGGCGGTGGCGGTCAGCGCCCCGTGGACGGCGCAGGCTGCCGGTTCCACCATCACCGCGGCGTCGTCGCTCATGCCGTCGGGAACGTGGTGGAGCTGGCTGTCGTGGGCCACCAGAGCCGTCGACCACCCCCCGCCGGTGTCGCAGCAGTAGCCGGTCTGCAGCCCGGGCTCGAGCCGCCCGAACGCCAGCCGCTCGCAGGCGTCGATGCGGCCCGAGGCGCAGCCGCGGCACGGCGGGTCCACACCGCGGGGCCCGCACCCGAGGACGGGCTCGACGACCACCCGCCGGCCGTCGTCGAGGTCGCCGACCACCTCGTGGCCTGGGACGAACGGGAACGACACGTAGGGTTCGAAGTAGCGGGACGACTTGCCGTCGACGGTGGCCAGGTCGGAGCCGCAGATGCCCGACAGGCGGGGACGCACCCGCTTCCAGTCGGGACCGGGGACCTCGGGCTCGGCCACCTCGGACAGGCTCAGCGGGCCCACGCGGGCGCCCAGGCCCGGGCCGATGGAGCCGGCCACGAGGGCCGCCGCGTACCGGGGCACCTTGCGCTCGAACAGCAGCGCCCTCACCGGCGGCTGCCCATGAGGCGGGGAGCGAGGGGAAGGAGGTTGTGACCGCCACCCGGCGCCTTGGCCCAGTGCTCGACGTGCCATCCGCGCTTGCGGGCGATGGCTGCCAGCTTGGGCTCGGCATTGACCGCCACCGGGTGGCCGACGGCTTCGAGCATGGGCAGGTCGCTGGCCGAGTCGGCGTAGGCGATCGACTCGCTCAGCGACAGGCCCTCGGCCTCGGCGTAGTCGGCCATGACCATGGCCCGGGCCTCGCCGGTGGGCGGGGCGTCGCGAAGCTCGCCGGTGAGGCGGCCGTCGCGGGAGTCGAGGCGGGCGCAGACCACGTCGTCGAACAGCGGCCGCAACGGCTCGACGATGAAGTCGAGCGACCCGGTGATCAGCACCGTGCGGTGGCCCAGCCGGCGGTGCTCGCGCACCCGCCGGAACCCGGCCGGGAACGACCGGGTCAGCAGCAGGTAGCTGAACAGCTCCTGGGCGTCGGTCCTCAGCCGGTCCACCGGCGCGTCCTCGTAGCGGCGGTAGAAGTGGCGGAGGAAGTCGCCCCGGTCGCGCCGGTCGAGGGCCAGCAGGCCGGGCGCCTCCCGCAGGGTGCGCAGGGTGAAGCGCACCCGTTCGTCGTCGGGCAGCTTCCTGGTGGCCAGCCAGGCGTAGGACTCGACCACGTTCGAGGCGATCAGGGTGTTCTCGAGGTCGAAGGCGGCGATGTGGCGGTCGGGCGACAGAATCGACCGCTTGCCCCGCTCGTAGCGGTTCGGGCCCTCCCGCACCCCTCCGGTGGTGCGCACGCGGGCCTGGCGGACGACCGAGGGCAGGTGGATCTCCTGCACGTACCGTTGCCAGTCGACCACGGTGGTGTCGAAGGCGAACTCGGCCTGGTCGGCGGGGTCGAGGCCCTCCCACAGGGCCCGCAGCCGGGCGTCGTCGAAGACGGCTTCCGTCTCCGCGTAGGCGCCGTAGAGGCGGACGTAGTCGAGGGCCCGCTCGCCCTGGGCCCGACGCTCCTCGAGCCGGGCGCCGATCTCGGCCCGCCGGCCGCGGATCGGCAGCGACGCCACCACCCTCTCCGCCGCCTGCAGGGCCTTGACCCCGTGCTCCAGCTGGCGCAGGGCCCGGCCCCGACCGGCGAAGGACCACTCGGCGGCCACGATGGGCTGGCCGTCGCTGTCGTAGAGCGGGTTCTCCCGGAAGAACTCCTGGACCAGGTCGACCAGGTGCCGGTATCGGAGCGGGTTCCGCGAGCCGGTGGACACGTGGTACACCTCGCCCCGGGGCCCGGGATCGGGGTCGGGGCCCTTGGCCGCGACGGTGATGATGGTGGCCACCACCAGGTCGACGGGGATGACGTCGATGACGCCCTCGGGGATGCCGGGGAACTCCTTGAGCAACCCCCGCCCGTAGGAGATGAGGACGGGCTCGGCCATCCGGAAACCGCGGATCCAGCCCGGGGAGGGATCGACGAGGGCCGACTCGATGATCGACGGGCGCACCACCGTGACGGGCACGCCGCCGGCGGACTCGGCCACGGCCCGCTCGGCCAGCGACTTGGTGTAGGCGTAGGCGTCGGGCCACCCGAGGGCCTTGGCCCGGGACCGGCCCGCCTCCACCATCTGGTCGGCCACCCACTGCTCGCGCCGGCGCTCGGCCTTGGCCGCCAACAGCGGCGGCCCCGCCGCACCGAGCTCGGCGCGGGCCTCCTTGGTGAAGCGGGCCAGGAGGTCGGCTCGCCGGCTGGCGGCATCGATGTCGGCCCGGGTGCGTCGGGCGGCGTCGACCTCGGCCCGCCAGTCGACCTCGGTGCTGAACGCCGTCTGGGCCAGGCTGGCCTCGGGCGCCCGCCCACGGCGGCTGCCGGCGACGTAGGCGGTCGAGACGGTGATCAGGTGGGCCGACGAGCCCGTCTCCTGGAGGAGGGTCAGCACCCGCAGCGGACCCAGCAGGTTGACCTCCACGGCGGCGTCGAGGGGCGAGTCGAAGCTGACGCGCGCCGCGGAGTGGATCACGACGTGACAACCGGCCACCAGGGCACGGGCGTCGTCATCCAGCCCGAGCCCGTCGACGGAGACGTCGCCGTCGACGACCTTCACCCGCCGGGCGATCTCGGCGTCGAAGCCGTCGCCCAACTCCCGCCGCAGGCGCTTGAAGGCGTCGTTGGCGAAGATCTCCCGGCGGGCGCGCGTGGCCGGGCTGCTGCGTCGCCCGCCACGCACGACGAGCACCAGCTCGCACCCGGGCACCGACCGGAGCAGTCGCTCGACCAGCGCGGTGCCGAGGAAGCCAGTGGAGCCGGTGACGGCGATGCGTTTGGCGGCGAGGGCTTCCCGGATCACGCCCCCTTCTCTAGCATCCCGGTCCATGCCGGCCCTGATCGCCCAAGCGGACGCTGTGCCAGCTCGACTCCCGCCAGGGTGCCGTTCCGACGACTGGATCTGCGAAGCGGTCGAAGCTCTCGGGCTCGGGATGTTCGCGACCCGCAGCCTGGAGCTCGTCCTCAGCGTCGCCCTGATCGTGGTCCTCGCCGCCCTGGCCAGCCGGTTCGGGGTCCGCCTGGCCAGGCGCTCGGTGTACTCGCTCGGGACCCGGTCGCCCCTCCGCGACACCGTCGGCCCCAGAGCGGAAGCACGGGCGAAGACTCTGGCCGGGGTGACGGCCAGCGTCGTCCGGGTGACCGTCTGGACGCTCGCCATCCTGTTGATGCTGGACGAGGTCGGGTTCAATCTGGGGCCGTTGCTGGCGGGCGCCAGCGTGGTCGGGGTGGCGCTCGCCTTCGGTGCCCAGAGCCTGGTCCGCGACGTTCTGTCCGGCTTCTTCATCCTCGTCGAGGACCAGTACGGCGTCGGCGACACCATCAGCGTCCTGGACGTGACCGGCACGGTGGAGGAGGTCAACCTGCGGGTGACCAGGGTCCGCGCCGGCGACGGGACGGTGTGGTTCGTGCCCAACGGCGAGATCCGCAAGGTGGGAAACTCGGCCAAGGAGTGGGCGAAGGCCATCGTCGACATCCGGGTGCCCGAGGGGGTCGAGCTCTCGACGGCGACGTCGTCGATCGCCGCCGAGGTCGAGGCCCTGGCCGCGGACCCACGGTGGACCGAGACGCTCCTCGAGGCGCCGGAGGTGCTGGGCGTCGAGGACATCGCCGGGGAGTGCGTTCTGGTGCGGGTGTCGGCCAAGACGGCGCCGGGCGACCGCGCCCGGGTGGCCCGCGAACTGCGGTCGCGCATCGGGAACCGGCTCCAACGCGATGCCGCCGCCCCGCCGAGGGAGACGGGGAGCGCCTCAGCGGGCGGCCAGTAGGTCCTCGAAGAGCTCGACGTGCTCCCGGATCATCCGCTCCTGGGAGAAGTAGCCCTCCACCGCGGCGCGACAGCCCGCTCGGGACAGGGCGTCGACGGTGTGGATGGCCTCCGCCATCTCCGTCTCGTCCCGGCACAGGTAGCCGGTGCGGCCGTCGTCCACGACCTCGACCGCCGCCCCCTCGCTGAAGGCCAGCACGGGCGTGCCGCAGGCCAGCGACTCGATCATCACCAGCCCGAAGGGCTCGTTCCACCGGATGGGGAAGAGCGTGGCCCGGGCGCCGGCCAGGAGCCGGAGCTTCTCCTCGTGCGGGACCTCGCCCACGTACTGGACGCCGTCGCCCAGGTGGGGGGCGATCTCCTGGTCGAAGTAGGCCCGCTCCCATGGCTCTCGGGACTTTCCCGCCAACAGCAGTGGCACACCGGCCTTCTCCGCCGCCTCGATGGCCCGGTGGGCTCCCTTGTCTCGTGACATGCGCCCGAGGAAGAGCACGTAGTCGCCGCCCCCGTCCCCGTACGGAAACTCGCCCACGTCGACGCCGTGATGGATGACGCGGGCGATGGGGATGTCGGGAGCCGGCACCCGCTGGGCGTTGGAGATGGCGATGATCGACACCCGGTCCCCCAGCCGCCGGTAGACGTCGATGAGCTCGGAGTTGAAGGGGCCGTGGATGGTCGTGACCACCGGGATGTCGGGGTAGCGCTCGGCGTACACGGGGCCCAGCACGGTGTGGTCGTGGATGATGTCGTAGTCCTGGACGGACTCGTAGGCGGCCATCACGTGGCGAAGCTCCGGGACGGTGAACCCCATCCGCTCGCCCTCGGACTCCTCTAGGAGCCATTGGCGAGGGACGGGGCAGGTGGAGTCGCCGGTGGTGAACAGCAGGACGTCGTGGCCGGCCCGGGCCAGGCCACGGGCCTCGCCGTCGACGGCCTGCTCGATCCCGCCGTAGAGCACAGGGGGTACGGGGGCCCATGGCGTGGCGATGATGGCGATTCGCACCGTCGGATTACAGCACGGGTGGGTCATCCCGGTCCTGTGAACGGCGGTGACAGGGCCGCCGATAGCGTGGGGCCGTGCCCGACGGCGACCCGTCCGACGCCCCCCCCGCCCCCTGGGCGCTGGCTGGTGAATGCGTGCTCGCCTTCGTGGCCGACGGCTCGGGCGGCCGGGAGTTGCCGGAGGGCCTGCACCCGCTCCCGGGACCGGGGCTGGCCGTCGCCGCCCGGTACGACGACTCGCCGGTGGGGCCGTACGTGGAACTGGCCGTCGGCGACCCGGCTCGGCTCGGGATGCGGCCAGGGGTGTGCATCACGACGATGGTCGTCGACTCGCCCCAGTCGAGGATGGGCGGCCGCCTCAACTGGGGCTTCCCCAAGGAGCTGGGCTCGCTGCACTGGTCGGCCGACGGAGACGAGCGGGCGTTGCACTGGGACGAGCGCGACATCACCCTGCGGGCCGTCCCAAGCGGCCCGGCGGTGCCGATGGTGCTGCCGTTGGTCGCCCTCCAGCGCCGATCCGACGGGCCCGTCGTCGTCCGGGGCCGGGTACGGGGCCTGGCCCGGGTCGCCCGGGTGGAGCTCAGCGTCCCGCCCGACGATCCGTTGGCCGCCTCGGCGGGCACGGGTCGTGGGACGCTGGTCGCCGGGCTGCGGATGGTGGTCAACCCGGCCCGGCGCCCGAAGGGCCTGACCGCCACGTTCCGGGCCCCGCTGCGGGCCCCGGAGCCCGCGTTATCGTGGGGTCCCTCGGGCGATTAGCTCAGCGGCAGAGCGCTGCCTTCACACGGCAGAGGTCGGGGGATCAAAACCCTCATCGCCCACCGAGAAGGAGCAGGCCCAAGTGGGCAGCATCCCCGCGGCGACGCATCGGAGAGTGGCGCTCCTCGCGGCGTCGTGCCCCCGGCGATCAGCGGAGAACCGCGGCACCGAAGCTGCTAGACGACCCCGAGGATCCTCAGCAGGACGATGATGACGAGGACGGCGATGATGACGTAGAGGACGTAGAGGGCTTGGCCCTCCTCGTTTCGTTCCGCGCCCAATAGGTCCAGCCAGCTGAAAGGGTTCACGTCGGAACAGTACCAGTCGGACCTCCACGGCATCTGGACGATCGATCAGGCCAACGTTTCGAAGGACGACTCGGGCGACGACGGGTCGGGCGGGGACGAGTCGGACGGGGACGAATAGACGGCGGCCCGTCGCAGGCGGGTGTAAACGCCGCCCGTCGGGGAGAGGAACGGCCCCATGAGCGACCAGCAGGCCACCGGAACCAGCGACCCGACGTACAACATCATCAGCGTCGTGTACCACGCCCTCCAGGGAGCGGAGACGATCCAGAAGTACCTCGACGACCAGGGGACCGAGGACGAGCTCCGCACCTACTTCGAGCAGGTCCAGCAGGGATACCGGCGCGCCTCCGACATGGGCAAGCAGCTGCTGGTCCAGCGCATCGAGCACGAGCACTAGGCCGCAGCCCAGCCAGCCCCTCGCAGGAATCGCCGGAGGTCCCACGGCGTTGGTGATGGGGATGGAGCTGGACCACACCACCGCCGCCCCCGCGGCGGCGAAGGCCCCGGCGTGGGACCGTTTCACGGTGCCCACCAAGTACTGGCACGCCCTCGACGACGGGCGTGTCCAGTGCGATCTGTGCCCTCGGGCGTGCAAGCTGCGGGACGGCCAGCGCGGCGTGTGCTTCGTGCGCGGGAGGGTCGACGACCAGGTCGTGCTCACCAGCTACGGACGGTCGTCCGGGTTCTGCGTCGACCCCATCGAGAAGAAGCCGCTCAACCACTTCCTCCCGGGGACGTCGGTCTTGTCCTTCGGCACCGCCGGCTGCAACTTGGCCTGCCGGTTCTGCCAGAACTGGGACATCTCCAAGTCCAAGGAGATCGACACGCTGAGCGACGAGGCGTCGCCTGAGGCGCTGGCAACCACTGCGGTGGAGCTCGGGTGCCGCAGCGTGGCCTTCACCTACAACGACCCGGTCATCTTCCACGAGTACGCCATGGACGTCGCCGACGCGTGCCGGGAGCGGGGCATCAAGGCGGTGGCCGTGACTGCCGGGTACGTGTCGCCGGAGCCCCGCGTCGAGTTCTACGAGCACATGGACGCGGCCAACGTTGACCTCAAGGCCTTCACCGAGGAGTTCTACCGCCACACCTGCGGCGCCCAACTGGAGGTGGTCAAGGACACCCTGCGCTACCTGCGCCACGAGACGTCGGTGTGGTTCGAGGTGACCACGCTCCTCATCCCCGGGCTGAACGACTCCGACGCCGAGCTCGACGCCATGTGCCGGTGGGTCGTCGACGACCTCGGGCCCGACGTGCCCATGCACTTCACCGCCTTCCATCCCGACTTCAAGATGCTCGACCGGCCGGCCACGCCGCCCGAGACGCTGAGCCGGGCGCGGCAAATCGCACTGGCGAACGGCGTGCGCCACGCGTACACCGGCAACGTCCACGACGCCGAGGGGTCCTCGACGTACTGCCCGGGCTGCGGTGACAGGGTGATCGAACGCGACTGGTACGCCATCGGCGCGTACCGGCTCGCCGACGACGGCGCCTGCGGCCGCTGCGGGACACGACTCCCGGGTCGGTTCGACGGGCCGCCCGGCGGCTGGGGGCCGCGCCGCATGTCGGTGCGGCTGTCAGGCCGCGCCTGAGCCGTGACGACGCCGTCCACGCGCGCGCCGGCCGTGGCGGGGATGTTCTATCCCGCCGATCCGGCCCTCCTGCGCCGAACGGTGGAGCAGGCGCTGGCTCAGGCCGCTGCCGGACGGGACACGGGCGCCGCCACCCCGCCCAAAGCGCTGATCGCTCCGCACGCCGGGTACCGGTACTCCGGCCCGGTGGCCGCCGCCGCGTACGCCACCGTGCTCCCCCTGCGGGGGCAGGTCGAGCGGGTGGTGATCCTCGGGCCGGCCCACACCGTGCCCCTGGCCGCCGTCGCCGCCTCCGAGGCGGACGCCTTCGCCGGGCCGCTCGGGGCCGCGCCGGTCGACTCCGCCGCCGTCCGACGGTTGGTCGACGCCGGACTGGTGGTCGTCTCGGACGAGGCCCACGCCGCCGAACACGCCATCGAGGTCCAGCTGCCGTTCGTCCAGGTGGCCCTGGGCGACGTGCACATCGTCCCGCTGGTGGTGGGCGAGGTCCCGGCGAGGGCGGTGGCCGACGTCCTGGACGCGGTGTGGGGCGGACCGGAGACGTTGATCGTGGTCAGCACCGACCTCAGCCATTACCACGACCACCGGACAGCGACCGAGCTGGACCGCCGGACGGCGGCGGCCATCCTGGCCACCCGGCCCGAGGCCCTGGGCCGTGGCGACGCCTGCGGCCTGTTCGCCCTCCGGGGGTTCCTGGCCGCGGCAGAGCGGCGCCAGCTCGAGGTCGACCTGCTTCGGCTGGCGACCTCCGCCGACACGGCCGGAGACCCGGACCGGGTGGTGGGGTATGGAGCCTTCGCCTTCGCCTGATCCGGCGGCCGAGCGGTTGGCACCGCCCGACGCCGACCGGCTGTTCGTGATGGCCGACGCGGCCATCCGGGCCGGCCTGCAGGGCCACGACGCACCGACCGTCGACGAAGCCGCGCTCCCTCCGGCCCTGACCGGGCGGCACGGGGCGTTCGTGACCCTGGAGGTCGCCGGCCAGCTGAACGGGTGCATCGGCGCCCTCGACCCCACCGAGCCGCTTGGCGTGGTCGTGCCCGGCCTGGCCTGGAGGGCCGCCTTCGCCGACCCCCGGCTGCCGGCACTCACCGCCGCCGACTACGACGACCTCGACATCGAGCTGTCCGTGCTCGGCCCGTTGGCTCCCATCCCGGCCCGGAGCAAGGCCGAGGTCATCGCCCGACTGCGTCCGGGCGTCGACGGCCTCGTCATCGCCGCCGGAGCTCGTCGGGCCACGTTCCTGCCCGCGGTCTGGGAGAAGGTGGCCGACGCCGAAGCCTTCGTCCACCACCTGCAGGCCAAGGCCGGGCTGCCCGTCGACCGGTGGATGCCGGACACCCGGGCGTGGCGGTACACCGTCGCCGAGTACCACCGGAGCACACGAGAGCTCCGGCGGCCGACCGGGCCGGACCCGTCAGCCGCGGCCTGACGGGCTCAGCCCTCCGATCGGCCACGTCCGGCCCGGACGAGGACGAGGGCCCCGGCCAGTGCCGCCAGCGCCGACGCGCCCAGCACGCCGATCTTGGCTGCGTCCTGGAGGGGCCCGGGGTCGAACGCCAGCTCGGCGACGAACAACGAGACGGTGAAGCCGATCCCGGCGACGGTCCCCACGCCGGCGACCATCGGCCACGTCGCCCCTTCGGGGAGCCGTCCGACGCCGGTGCGGACGGCCAGCCATGTCGCCCCGGTGACGCCGACCACCTTGCCCACGGCCAACCCCAGGGCGACGCCGACGGCTACCGCGGTGGCCCCGGTGGTGTCGAAGGAGTCGGACCGGACGGCCACGCCGGCGTTGGCCAGGGCGAACACCGGAACGACGAAGAAGCTGGTCCAGGGGTGGAGCAGGTGCTCGATGCGCTCCGCGGGCGAGACCGACGTGGCCGCCAGGCGGGTCATCGCCGCCAGCTCCCCGGGGCCGGGGTCGTCGCTCAGGTCCCCGGCCCACTGGCGCGCGACCGCGGCCGCGGTGAGCGGCCGGGCCGGGGCGAGCAGGCCCAGGACGACGCCGGCGATGGTGGCGTGCACCCCGGATGCCTGGGTTACCAGCCACACGGCGACGCCGAGGACGACGTAGGGCGTAACCCACACCACACCTGCCCGGCGCAGCCCGAGGACGGCGGCCAGCAGGACGGCGGCCGCGGCCAGGTAGGCAGGTTCGACGCCGCCGGCGTAGAACACGGCGATCACCACGATGGCGCCGATGTCGTCGACGATGGCGAGGGTCAGCAGAAACAGCTTCAGCGACGCCGGGACGCGCCGTCCCAGGACGGCCAGCACGCCGACGGCGAAGGCGATGTCGGTGGCCATGGGGATGCCCCACCCGGGCGAACCCGGGCCCGAGCCGTTGACCACGGCATAGAGGATGGCGGGGACGGCCATGCCGCCCACGGCGGCGAAGACGGGGACGGCTGCGGTGCGCGGTTCCCGGAGGTCGCCGCACACCACCTCCCGCTTGATCTCCAAGCCCACGACGAGGAAGAAGAGGGTCATCAGACCGTCGTTCACCCAGTGCCGGAGATCGTGGGTCAACCCCCACTGCCCCAGGCGGAGGGTGAACTCCGTCTCCCACAGGGCCCGGTAGCTCCCGCTCCACGGGGAGTTCGCCCACACCAACGCCGCCACCGCTGCGACGAGGAGGAGGACGCCGCCGGCGGCCTCGGTGTCGAGGAACCGGCGGAGGGGCCGGGGGAGGCGGCGGCCGGGCATGGCGCTGCGGGCACCGGCGGCATCCTGGTGGGTGGTCATTCGGACAGCTCCACGGTCGCGGTTCAGGGAAACGCCGACCAGGCTTCCCGGCACACCGACCACCGGAGTGGTTCCGCTCAGTCTGCCTCAGTGGCCGGAGGGCTGCGCTAGCTTGCCGATCCTGGACCGAGACGATCCCACGTCCGGCGGCGACGGCCCTCGACCCACGGACGCACCGAAGACCGGAACGCCCCAGATCCGGGTGCCGTTCTTCCTCGCCGCCGCAGCGGCGTGGTCGTGGCGGATACTCCTGGCCGGCGCCGCGCTCGCCGTGGTGGTGTTCGTGCTGGCTCAGCTCTACGTGGTCGTCGTCCCGGTGGTGCTGGCCCTCTTCGTCGCCGCCGTGCTCGAGCCGCTCGCCGCCCGCCTCCGCCGGCGTGGATGGAAGCCGTCGCTGGCCGCCGCCCTCGTCTTCCTGGGCGCCCTCCTCGTGATCGGGGTGCTGGCATCCTGGATCGGGACCAGCGTCGCCGACCAGTTCGACGACTTGGGCCAGGAGGTGGAGGAGGGAGTCGACGAGGTCAAGGAGCGGCTTCAGGGCGACCCGCTGAACCTCTCGCCGGAACGCATCGAGCAGCTGCAGGACGAGCTGGTGAGGAGTCTCCAGCCCGGGAGCACCGGTCTGTCGGCCCGGGTGGTGAACCGGGCCCGGGCCGCGACCGAGGTGGTGGGCGGCATCGTCCTGTTCCTGTTCACGCTGTTCTTCGTACTGAAGGACGGGTTCTGGATCGCGGACTGGTTCCGCGAGCGCGTGCCACGGGCCTACCGCGACGATGCGGTGGCACTGGTCACCCGGGCCCGGAGGGTGATGCGCCAGTACGTGGTCGCCACCGCCCTGACCGGCTTCATCGACGGCGTGTTGATCGCCATCGCCCTCGTCTTGGTCGGCGTCCCGCTGGTGCTGCCGCTCGCCGTGTTGACGTTCCTCGGCGGCTTCTTCCCGATCGTGGGGGCGACCCTGGCGGGGCTCGTGGCCGCCCTGGTGGCCCTGGTCAGCGGGGGCCTGACGTCGGCGCTCATCGTCGTGGGCGCGACCATCGCCGTCCAACAGATCGAGGGCAACCTGCTGCAGCCGCTCATCCTGGAGCGGGCGGTCCGGCTCCACCCACTGGTCACGGTGTGGGCGGTGGGCGCCGGCCTCCTGGTGGCCGGCCTGTTGGGCGCCTTCCTGTCCGTGCCCCTGGTGGCCATCGCCGCCGGCTGGGTCAACTACTACCGCACCCGGGACGATCCGCCGGTAACCCCGGTAACCCCGGAAAGGGTCGAACCCGCCGCCCCGTAGACTGCCCGCGTGCGCGGCGAGGCCATCATCGGCGACCTGCTGCGCCGGGCGTCGCTCACGCCTCCGGACCTGTTGGCCGCCGACGTGGCCTCGGCCCTGGAGAGCGCGGGCGGCAACCATCTGGTCCTCTACGTCGTCGACTACGAGCAGCAGACGCTGCAGCCGGTGGCCCTGGCCAGCGAGCTCATGGACGACCGGCCCAAGGGCGTCAACATCGAGGGGACCATGGCCGGGCGGGCGTTCCGGACCCAGGAGTCCGTCGCCGCCGAGACGGCCGAGGGCTGGAAGGTGTGGGCGCCGGTCCGGGAGAGGTCGGAACGCATCGGCGTACTGGAGCTCGGCTTCGCCTCCGTCGACGAGGTCCTGATCCGCCTCTGCGACGACCTGGGGCTGCTGGTCGGCCACCTGGTCCTCACCGCCGGGCGGTACACCGACCTGATCGAGCTGCGCCGTCGCCGGCGACCCATGAACCTGGCCGCGGAGATGCAGTGGGACATGCTCCTCCCGCCGCTGGCCTTCACCTCGCCCGACCTGGCCATCGCCGGGCTGCTCGAGCCGGCGTACTTCGTGGCCGGCGACGCCTTCGACTACTCGCTCAACGGCGACCTGCTGGGGTTCGCCATCCTCGACGCCATGGGCCACGGCGTGAGCTCCACCCTGTCGAGCACACTCGCCCTCGGCGCCTTCCGGTTCGGGCGGCGCCGGGGCCTGGACACAACCGTCATCGCCGAGCAGATCGACGACGCCCTCATCGAGCAGTTCGACGGCGAGAGCTTCGTCACCGGGCACCTGGCCGGTCTCGACGTGGCCACGGGCGAGCTCGAGTGGGTCAACGCCGGCCACCCGCCACCCATGCTGGTGCGCGGGTCAAAGGTCGTGGCCGAGCTCCGGTGCGACCCGTGCCTGCCCCTCGGTCTCGGGATCCAGATCACCGAGGTGGGCAGGTGCCAGCTCCGCCCCGGCGACAAGCTCTTCTTCTACTCCGACGGGGCGGTGGAGGCGCGGCCCGCCGGCGGCCAGGAGTTCGGGCTCGAGCGGCTACGCGACCTGGTCGAGGAGTACACCGGCGCCGGCCTGCTGGCGTCGGAGACATTGCGCCGGCTGGCCACGTCGCTTCGCGAGCACCGCGGCGGTGAGCTGGAGGACGACGCCACCCTCGTCTTCCTGGAGTGGCAGCCGGGCCGCTGACCCGGGTCAGGCCTGGGAGAACCGGCCCAGGGGCCCGTCGGCCACCAGTGGGAGCTCCTTGACCAGGTGGACGATCGTCCCCGCCTCCGGCCGGGACTCGAACCGGACGTCATCGACCAGGGCCTTCATCAGCGCGAGCCCCCGACCGGTCTCGTCGGATTCGCCGGCCATGGCCACCGCCAACGTGGCCGAGTCGAACCCGTGGCCGGTGTCGACGACGCTGATCTCGCAGAACGCGTCCTCCAGCGTGAGGCGGACCTCGTACTCGTCGTCGACGCCTGAGTGCCGGACCACGTTGGCGCAGGCCTCGGTGAGGGCCAGGGCGACGTCGCCTATCACGTCGGGCACCACACCGAGCTCGCCCAGAGAGCACACGGCGATGTGACGGAGCACGGGGACCGTGGCGTCATCGCGGGGAAGGCAAAGGACGAGGTTGACTCTCACCGCGGCCTCCCTTGCTCGAGGTCTCACTCGCTGGTCCTTACCCGGTCCGCCAGGGGTTGAACGCCAGCGGTCGAACCCCGTGGTGTACCCGGTCCGGTGTCAGACCGCGGAGATGCGGGCGGCCAGCTCCCGGCGGGCACGGGCCCGACGCCGGGCGAGAGAGCGCCGCTCCTGCTCGGTGAGGCCGCCGAAGATCCCGTACTCCTGGTGGGACTCCATGGCGAACTCCAGACAGGGCATCCGCACCGGGCAACCGGCGCACACGGCCTTGGCCGTCACCGTCTGCTCGAGCGGCGCTCCGGTCTCACCCCGGGGGAAGAAGAGCTCGGTGTCCATGTTCCGGCAGGCCGCTCCCCGCCGCCACCGCTCCGTCTCCCGGATCTCGCTGTCGTCCAGGCCACTGTGACCATGCATATCCAACGTCATTCCTACGCTTGTGCACGCGTTCACAAACCAGTATGACGCCATTCCTGTGCTATGGGGGCGCAGTTCCGGACGGGAGGACTCAGCTCGAGCGGTCAGGTGGCCCAGCGGCGAGAGCCCCTCTCCGGATGGGTCAGCCGCTCTTCTTCTTGGCCGCGGCCTTGGCCGTGGCCGCCTTGCGGGCCTTGGTGGACGCCGCCTTGGCGGGGGCGGCGGTGAGGTTCCCCGGCGGGGTGTCCGGCGTGCGGGGCTGGGGAGTGGTGGGTGCCGTCTTCTTGGCCTCCTCCATGGCGTCGCCGATCTGGCCCAGCGCCTTTCGGCCGAGCGCCTTGCGGACCTCGGGGAACATCTCGGTCTCCTCCTCCTCCACGTGGTGGCGGACGCTCTCGATCAGCACCGTCACCTTGGCGTCGAAGCGCTCGTGCTCGGGCGACAGGTCGGCCAGTTCCCAGAGCGTCCATTTGGCCACGTGGTGCTCCTCCAGCCCCTCGAGGACCGTGTCCTCCAGGTCGGGCAGCGCCTCCCGTACCGCCGGGTAGAACACCTGCTCCTCGACGGCGGCGTGGACGGACAGCTCCGAGATGATCGAGTCGACCACCTCCCGCTTCGTCTTGACGGCATCCTCGCCGGCCTTCTCGAACTGCTTGAACAGCTTCTCGACCGTCTTGTGGTCGTTCTTCAGCAGAGTGATGGCGTCCATGAGCCAAACAATGCCACTTCCGTGCCCGTCCAAGGCACCGTTCGCGAACGGTGGCCATCGGGTAAGGGGTGGAACACGACACGTGACCGGAGGTCTACATGGTTCCCAGCAACACGCTTGCCCGCTCGCTCAACGAGATCGGCCTGGCCGCCTGGTTCGGCGGTTCCCTGATGGGCGCCGTCGGCGTCAACGGCGCCGCCGCCGAGGTCGACCGCAAGGAGCAGCGGGCCCGGGTCGCCAACGCCGGCTGGCGGAGGTGGACACCGATCAATCTCGTGGCAATCGCCGCCCACCTCCTCGGCTCGCTCGTCCTCCTCGGTGCCAACAAGGGACGGGTCACGGGGCAGAAGGGCGTGGCCAAGACGAGCGTCGTCAAGACCGGCATCACCGTCGCCGCCCTGGCCGCCACCGCCTACTCCAGGGCCCTGGGCCAGAAGGTCATCGACGCCGGCGACGTCCCGGTGGAGGGTGGCACCAACCCCGCCGGAGAGACCCCACCCGAGGTCGCCGGCGCCCAGCGCAAGCTGAACGTCCTCCAGTGGGCCATCCCGGCCCTGACCGGCACGCTGCTGGTGTTGGACGCCAAGATGGGCGAGCAGCAGCGGCCCAGCCAGGTGACGGCCGGAACGGGCAAGCGCCTGGTGCCCGCCGCCTGAGCGACAGCCCGTTGGGAGCACTTCCCGCCGACCGGCGGCCTCAGGGTCGCCGGTCGGTTCGCGTGCCGGCCCGGTTCAGCGGGGCGCCGTGGCTCCCGGGTGGTAGGTCCGCATCCAGGCCCAGGCGTCGCCGACCATGGTCTCCAGCTCCGGCTTCTCGGGCACCCAGCCGAGCTCCGAGCGGATACGGTCGCTGGACGCCACCAGCACCGCCGGATCGCCGGCCCGGCGCGGCGTCTCCACCGCGGGGATGTGGTGGCCGGTGACCCGGCGGGCGGTCTCGATCACCTCCCGCACGGAGTAGCCGGCGCCGTTGCCCAGGTTGAAGACGCGGTGCCCGCTGCCCTCGATGGCGTCCAGCGCCAGGAGGTGGGCCCGGGCCAGGTCGTCGACGTGGATGTAGTCCCGCACCGCGGTGCCGTCACGGGTCGGGTAGTCGGTGCCGAACACGCGCACCGACTCTTGTTCCCCGAGCGCCGTCCCGAGCACGGCCGGGATGAGGTGGGTCTCGGGGTCGTGGAGCTCGCCCTGGCGACCGGACGCCCCGGCCACGTTGAAGTAGCGCAGGCTCACCGCGCCCAGGCCGGTGGCCGCGGCCTGAAAGCCGATGGCCTGGTCGACGGCCAGCTTCGAGGCTCCGTAGGGGTTGGTCGGCAGAGTGGGTGCCGTCTCCGGGATCGGTACCGTCTCGGGCTCGCCGTACACCGCCGCGGTCGACGAGAAGACGAGCTTGACCACCCCGCTGGCGTGCATGGCGTCGAGCAGGTTGAGCGTGCCCCCTACGTTGACGTGGAAGTACCGGACCGGCTGCTCCACCGACTCTCCGACCAGGGACAGGGCGGCGAAGTGCAGGACGGCATCGAACCCTTCGACCAGCACCTCACCGAGGCCGTCTCGGTCGAGCAGATCGACGCAACGGAACGACGCACCCTCCGGCACGGCCCAGTCGTGGCCCTTCGACATGTTGTCGGCGACCGTGACCCGGTGGCCGCCTTCGACCATGTGGCGCGCCACCACGCTGCCGATGTAGCCGGCGCCCCCGACGACGAGCGCGTTCACGGTCGCCGCTCGAGGTCGGTCGTCCCGGCCCGCCGGAGCAGGACCAAGCTGCGGGAGCCGACGGTGACGGGTTCGCCGGCCTTGCTCTGCTCGCCCTCCGTGAACGAGTCGTGGGTGTCGAGGACTTTGACCCATCGGTCGCCGAACCTCTCGGGAGGCAGCACGAACTCGATGGGCGAATCGTGGGCGTTGAACACCACCAGGAAACTGTCGTCGACGATGGGCTCGCCCCGTTCGTCGACGCTGGCCAGCCCCTCGCCGTTGAGGAACACACCGATGGACTTCGACCGCCCCGACGCCCAGTCGGCGTCGCTCATCTCGGTGCCGTCGGTGCGGAACCAAGCCAGGTCCTTGCAGTCGGTGCCGTGGAGCGGTCGCCCCTGGAACCAGCGCCGGCGGCGGAACACCGGATGGGCGTTGCGGATGTCGATCAACCTGGAGGTGAAGGCGACGAGGGTCCCGTCCTGGGCGTCCCAGTCGACCCACGAGACCTCGTTGTCCTGGCAGTAGGCGTTGTTGTTCCCGCGCTGGGTGCGGCCCATCTCGTCGCCGCCCAGGACCATGGGGATGCCCTGGGAGAGCAGGAGGGTGGCCAGGAAGTTGCGCCGCTGGCGGGCCCGCAGCTCGAGCACGGCAGGGTCGTTCGTCGGGCCCTCGACGCCGCAGTTCCAGGAGCGGTTGTAGCTCTCGCCGTCGGCGTTGCCCTCCCCGTTGGCCTCGTTGTGCTTCTCGTTGTAGGAGACCAGGTCGGCGAGGGTGAACCCGTCGTGGGCGGTGACGAAGTTGAGGCTGGCCGACGGTCGCCGGCCGTTCGACTCGTACAGGTCGGAGCTACCGGTGATCCGGTAGGCGAAGTCGGCGAGCGTCTGCTCCTCACCCCGCCAGAAGTCGCGGATGCAATCCCGGTACTTCCCGTTCCACTCCGACCACAGCGGAGGGAAGTTGCCCACGTGGTAGCCGCCCTCGCCCAGGTCCCACGGCTCGGCGATGAGCTTCACCTGGCTGACGACCGGGTCCTGTTGGATGAGGTCGAAAAAGGCGGAGAGGCGGTCGACCTCGTGGAACTGGCGGGCCAGGGCAGCCGCCAGGTCGAACCGGAACCCGTCGACGTGCATCTCCGTCACCCAGTACCGCAGCGAGTCCATGATGAGCTGCAGCACGTGGGGGTGCCGCATGTTGAGGCTGTTCCCCGTGCCCGTCGTGTCGTAGTAGAAGCGGCGGTCGGCGTCGACCAGGCGGTAGTAGGCGGCGTTGTCGAGGCCCTTCAACGACAGCACCGGCCCCAGGTGGTTGCCCTCTGCCGTGTGGTTGTAGACCACGTCGAGGATCACCTCGATGCCGGCGTCGTGCAGGGTTTTCACCATCTGCTTGAACTCCTGGACCTGCTGGCCCTCCTGGCCCCGGGCCGCGTACTCGTTCTGGGGGGCGAGGAAGGCGATGGAGTTGTAGCCCCAGAAGTTGCGCAGGCCCCGTTCCACCAGGTGAGAGTCGTGCACGAACTGGTGCACCGGCAGCAGCTCCACCGCGGTGACGCCAAGGGAGCGCAGGTAGTCGACGACGACGGGGTGGCCCAGCCCGGCGTAGGTGCCCCGCAGCTCCTCCGGGATGCCAGGGTGACACCGGGTGAATCCCTTGACGTGGACCTCGTAGACCACGGACTGGTGCCAGGGGACGCGCGGGTGGCGGTCGTTGTCCCAGTCGAAGTACGGGCTGGTCACCACCGCCTTGGGCATGAACGGGGCGCTGTCGTCGTTGTTGACGGAGCTGTCGGGGGCGCCGAACCGGTAGTTGAACAGGGCCTGGTTCCACCGCACCCCGCCCTCCACCGCCTTGGCGTACGGGTCGAGGAGCAGCTTCGACGGGTTACAGCGGAGTCCCTGCTGCGGGTCGTACGGGCCATGGACGCGGTAGCCGTAGCGCTGGCTGGGCCCCATGTTGGGCAGGTAGCCGTGCCAACAGAACGCGTCCACCTCGGGCAGGTCGATCCGCGTCTCGGTGCCGTCGGCGTCGAAGAGGCACACCTCGACCCGCTCCGCCACCTCGGAGAAGACGGAGAAGTTGGTGCCCATGCCGTCGTAGCTGGCGCCCAGGGGGTACGGGGTCCCGGGCAGGATCGAGGGCGGCATCCCTCTCTTCTACACGCGGCGCGGCGTCGGGCTGGAATCGGCGGAAGTCACACCGACATCATCCCGAGGCCGACGAAGAAGACGATGAGCCAGACCACGACCCACACCGCCATCACCACGACCAGGCCGACGAGGATGCCCTGGGGGATGCGCTGGACCTGGCGGACCGGCCACAGCCCGTCCTCGTCGTAGTCCCCGGCGAACCGGTCGCGGTGCGTCGAACGGACGCCATCACCCGCCATGTCGGGCATCACGCCCATCTTGGAGATGGCGACGTACAGCCCCGCCCCGACCAGCAGGGCGGGCACCACGATGAGGATCGGCAGGATCACGGGAAACCGCCTCCCGATGACGGGGTGGTCGACGGGGTGGTGGTGGATGGGAGTGTCCTGGGGCCTGTCGACCGGGTGGTCGGCGTCCTGGGCGCCCGCACCGTCGGCGTGGTGATCGAAGGGCCGTCATAGGGCGGGAACGTTCCCGGCGTCGAGGGGACCGTGAGGGTGTCGTCGAAGATGGTGGTCGTGGGCGTCGGCGCGGTGGGCGGCGGCGCCTGGTCGATGGACGGTGGGGGAGCGGGCGGCAGTCCGACGGGACGAACGAAGTCGGCGGTGGGCACGCCCTCGAGGGCCTTGGACATGAAGTTCTTCCACGTCTCCGCCGGCAGCGTGCCCCCGTAGACCTTGGCCACCCCCTTGATGTTCTCCATCGACCGGCGGGAGTCGGCGTAGCCCATCCACACCGCGGTGGACAGCTGCGGGGTGTAGCCGACGAACCAGGCGTCGCCGAAGTCCTCACTGGTGCCGGTCTTGCCCCCGGTGCCGTTGGGCCGCCCGATGTCGGCCGCCTTCCCTGTTCCCTTCCGGACAACGTCGGCGAGCACCTCGTTCACCTGGTCGGCGACCGGGGCGGGCAGCGTCCGCTGCGGGCGCCGGAAGCGATTGTCCTCCAGCACCTTGCCGGTGGAGTCGGTGATGCGGAGCACCGGGGTGGCCGGCTGCTGGTCGCCCCGGTTGGCGAAGACACCGAAGGCGGCGGCCATATCCAGCGGCGAGACCTCCGCCGCCCCCAGGGTGAGGCTGGGACCGTAGGACTCGCCGTTCTTCAGCTTGCCGTCGGGGTTGATCATGGTCAGCCCCAGGCGGTGCGCCGCCTCGGCGGTGTCCTTCACCCCGACGTCCTGCACCAGTTGGGCGTACACGGTGTTCACCGAGAAGGCGGTGGCGTCGGCCAGGCTCAGACTGCCGTAGCTGCCGCTCTCCACGTTCTTGACCGTGCAGTCCGGTCGACCCGAGCAGCGCGGGAAGGTGTAGGTGCCGGGACCGCGGTAGACGGTGTCGGGCCCGATGCCCTCCTCGAATGCCCGGGCCAAGGTGATGGGCTTGAACGCCGACCCGGGCTGGCGCCCGGCCCCGCCCCCGCTGACGCACACCGGGCCGTCGGTGTCGGGCTCCCGCACCACGCCGCAGTTGCCGAGAGCGAGGTTGACCTGGGAGCGGGCGAAGTCGCGGCCGCCCACCAGAGCGCGCACGTGGCCGGTCTTCGGGTCGACGGTGGCCAGGGCCATTTCGAGGGGGGCGAGGGTGCCCTTGAGGGTCTCGGCCACGGTGGCCTCGGCCAGGTCCTGGAGCTTGGGGTCGAGGGCCGTCTCCACCTGCAGGCCACCCTGGTACACCGTCTCCTCGCCGTACCTGGCCACCAGGTACCGGCGGACGTAGTCGGCGTAGTACGGATACCGCACGGTGGTCTTCGGCGGCGGGAAGACGGCGGTGGCCGGTCCCGGTGGCCGGGCGTCGCCGTCGACGACCACCATGGTCTCGGCCAGGGCCTGACGGTGCTCGGCGGCGGAGATCTTGCCCTGGTCGAGCATGGTGTCGAGCACCAAGCGGCGGCGGATCTCGGCGCCGCCCGGGTTGCTGCGGGGCTCCAGGGTGGTCGGCGCGGGGATGATCCCGGCCAGGAGCGCGGCCTCGGAGAGGGTGAGCTCCTTGACCGGCTTGCGGAAGTACGCCTCCGAGGCCGCCCCGGCGCCGTACGCGCCGCTCCCGAAGTAGACCCGGGACAGGTAGCGGAACAGGATCTCGTCCTTCGGGAGCTGGCCGTCGAGCCGCCGGGCCAGCACCGCCTCGCGGAGCTTGTCCCGGAAGCCGGAGCTGCGCTCACCGATGTAGGCCATGCGCACGTACTGCTGAGTGATGGTGGACGCGCCCTGGACGTTCTCGCCCACTTCGGTGTTCGCCCGCAGGGCCCGGAAGGCGCCCTTGGGGTCGACGCCCTTGTGGGAGTAGAAGCGCTGGTCCTCGGCCGCGACCACCGCGTCCTTGAGCACCTTCGGCATGTCGGACTTCTCGACCTGCAGGCTGGTCTCGAACCGGCGGTAGGTCGCGATCGGCGCACCGGTGGCGTCGAACACCCGCGTGATCTCGGCGTCGATGCCCGGGCGGAAGTCGGGGAGCGACCCGGACATCGGCAGGTGGAACAGCTTGGCGTAGAGGAAGCCGACCACCAGCGGCGGCAGGAGCAGACCGACGACCAACAGGACCAGGGCCACCCGGGCCATCCACGACGAGCCCGGCGCGCCCCCACCACCACCGGGCGGCATGGGACTGCCCGCCTGCCAGCGTCGGAGTTCAGTGACTGCCACGGTTACTCGGGCCTTCCTGCGCCGGCCCTCGCTTCTCGGGGCTGTCGACTCGCGGCCCCATTCTGCCCCATAACGCGCCGGACGAAACGGGCAGGCGCTGCGCCGACGGTCGTGAGTGTCCGCCGAGCGGCATGGGTACAGCCGCAATATGGGAGAAAACACGGACAAACTCAAGGGTCACGCCAAGGAAGCAGCCGGAGACATCACCGACGACAAGAGCTTGGAGCGCGAGGGGAAGGTCGACAAGACCAGCGGCAAGGTGAAGGGCAAGGTCGACGACATCACCGACAAGCTGAAGGACTGAGCAGGTCGGGCGCCCGGTAGGGCGCCCGACGACAATGCCCCCGGATGCGGCGCACCGGGGGCATCGTCGCGTCCGGGGGCACGTAGTGTCTGGGCCCGTGGCTGCGGTCGACCTGGAGACGGCCAAGCGCCGGGTGATGGACGCGGTCGACGAGCGGTCCGGCCTGCTGCTCGACGTGTCCCACCGGGTCCACGGCCAGCCCGAGCTGCTCTTCGAGGAGCGCTTCGCGTCGCAGCTGCTGGTCTCCACCCTCGCCGGCGCCGGGCTCGACGTGGCCTTCCCGGCCTACGGCCTCGAGACCGCCTTCGCCGGCCGGGCCGGCGCCGACACCGGGCCGCTGGTCGCCCTGCTCTGCGAGTACGACGCCCTTCCCCGGATCGGTCACGCGTGCGGCCACAACATCATCGCCGCCGCCGGGCTGGGGGCCTCGCTGGCGTCGGCGTCGGTGGCGCGAGACGCCGGGGGTCGGCTGCTGGCCCTGGGCACCCCGGCCGAGGAGGGGGGCGGCGGAAAGGTCCATCTGGCCGACCGGGGGGCGTTCGCAGGGGTCGACGCCGCGCTCATGGTCCACCCCGCCGGCGTCGACCTGTCCGAACCCGACGTGCTCGCCATCGCCACCTTCCGGGTCGAGTACCGGGGCCGGGAGGCCCACGCCGCCGCCGCCCCGCACCTGGGGCGCAACGCCCTCGACGCCGCCGTCCTGGGCTACAACGCGGTGGCCGCCCTGCGCCAGCACATCCAGTGGACGGAACGTGTCCACGGCGTGTTCCTGCGGGCGGGGGAGAAGCCCAACATCGTCCCCGACCACACGGTGGCCGAGTGGTACGTGCGGTCGGCCACCTCGTCGGCCCTCCAGTCCCTGAAGGAGCGGGTCCTGGCCTGCCTGGAGGCCGGGGCCGCCGCCGCCGGCTGCACCATGGACGTGCAACCGACGTGCCCGGAGTACTCCGACCTCCGCACCAACCGCGCCCTGCTCGAGCTGTACCGGGCCAACAGCGAGCGCCTGGGCCGCCCCGTCCCCGACCCCACGCCGGCGACCCGCGTGGTGGCCAGCACCGACATGGGCAACGTCAGCCACCTCGTCCCCTCGGTCCACCCGATGGTGCGCGTGTCGCCGCCCCAGGTCGCCCTCCACACGGCCGAGTTCGCCCGATGGGCGGTGTCCGACGAGGGCGACAGGGCCGTGATCGAGGCGGCCAAGGCGATGGCGATGACCGTGGTGGACCTGTGGCTGCGCCCCGAGGCGCGGGAGGAGGTCCGCGCCGCCTTCGACACGGGGCCGTAACCTCCTGGGCGTCATGCACCCATACGTCGAGGAGCAGTTCGACAACGACGAGGCCGAGGTCCTCCGGCGGTACTTCACCAACCTGGAGGGGCCGGTCTTCGCCCTGGTCAACCTGCCGGAGGTGGTCAAGGGGGCACTGTTCGCCCGCTATTCCCGGACCCACAAGAGCCTGCGCCGGCTGTTCCTGGACGAGTTCGTGGGCGACCTCGACACCACCGGCGATCACTCGGTCGACGCCACCATGGGGCTGCGACGGGCGGAGCAGCTCTACCAGCGGGTGTTCTACGAGTACGGCGACGACTCGGTGGCCCAGTTGGGAGGCGTGCACCTGGCGTGCGAGCAGGCCTCGAACCTGCTCACCAAGGTGCTCGAGTGGGGGCGGCTCATGGCGTACCTGGAGCAGTCGACCCGCTACCTCGCCTACGACACCCGCCTCGGTGGCCGCTACCGGTACTACCGGGATCCCGACCTCCTGGCGTCGCCCCTCGGGGGCCGCTACGTCGCCGACCTCGACACCCTGTTCGACACCTACGCGGCCCTGGTCCCGGCCATGGAGCAGTACTACCGGGAGACCCACCCCAAGGAGGGCTCCGACTCCGACTTCGCCTACAGGCAGGCGGTACGGGCCAAGGCCTTCGACGCCCTGCGGGGCCTGCTCCCGGCGGCCGCGCTCTCCAACGTCGGCATCTACGGGACGGGACAGGGCTACGAGCTGCTGCTGCTGCGCATGCGAGCGTCGGCCCTACCCGAGGCGCGGGCCTACGCCGAGATGATGCTGGTCGAGCTGCGCAAGGTGATCCCGTCGTTCCTGACGAGGATCGACCGTCCCGAGCGCGGAGGGGAGTGGTCCGCCTACCTGGGGGCCACCGCCCGGGCGACGGCCGAGGTGGCCACGAGGATCATGGGCCAGGAGCGCCCCGAGCCCAGGCCCACGGTGACGCTCGTCGACTTCGACCCCGAGGCCGAGGACAAGCTCCTGGCCGCCATGCTGTACCCCCACGTCGATCTGCCCGACGACCAGCTGCTGGCCCGGGTCCGCGCCCTGTCGAGCGAGGACCGCCGAGACCTGGTGCGGGCGTACGTGGGGGAGCGACGGAACCGCCGGCACAAGCCGGGACGGGCCTTGGAGCGGGTGAGCTACCGGTTCGACGTCCTGTCCGACTACGGGGCCTTCCGCGACCTCCAACGCCACCGGATGCTCACCATCCAGTGGCAGACCCTCACCCCTCGCCACGGCTACGTCCTTCCCCCGGACGTGGCCGACGCCGGCCACCAGGCCGTATTCGAGGAGGCCATGGCCCGCTCGGCCTCCCTGCACGAGGCGGTGGACCCGGTGTTCCCCGAGCAGGCGCCCTACGTCGTCCCCCTGGCCTACCGGATCCGCTACTCGATCGAGATGAGCGCCCGGGAGGCGCTCCACATGCTCGAGCTGCGCACGGCCTCGGCGGGCCATCCATCCTATCGCCAGGCCTGCCAGCAGATGCATCGCCTCATCGCCGAGGTGGCCGGCCACCGGGTGGTGGCCGACATGATGACGTTCGTCGACCACAGCTCCGCCGGCCTGGAGCGTCTGGAGGGCGAGCGGCGGGCCGAGGCCCGGCGGCGGCAGGCCCAGGGCCCGAACGCCAGCTGACCGAGCCGGGTGAACCGGTGACGAACGGGGCAAGTCTCAACGGTTTGTCGAGGCAAATTCTTCGTTGCCGCTGACCAGCCCCGACGCGCGAAGAGGCTGGTCAACAGCAGTCATCGGCCGGTTGCGTGCGCCGCTGCGAACAGGCAACGTAACCCCGTCCAGAACGCCCCAGACCCCCGGGTCGTGGGCCTCGGCGTCACCGTTCGGACGGCGCCGCGGAGGGGGCGGTCGAAGGGCAGGTCGGACAGCGGGGGACCTAGTAGACAACGTTCTGATAACCCACCCCGGTGGCCGGACGGCCCGGCACGGGGCCAAGGGCTACGGAGCGGTACCAACGGTCCCCTGCGTCCCGCCTTCCGTCGGCGGTGCCGACTACGTTCCCGGCCCGGTCTACACTTCCGGCCCCGAAGCGCCCCGAAGTGGGCTCCGAAGCCGAATGGACGACCGACTACCTTGGCCGATGAAGACGTAGAGGGCCTGGACGAGCTGGCCGAGCCCGACGACCCCGACATTGTCGACCTGGAGACCCTCGACGACGAGGAGCTCGGCGACGACGAGCTGGCCGACGACGTCCTCCCCGACGACGAGCTGGCCGTCGATGACCTGGCCGTCGATGACCTGGCCGACGACGCCGACGTGGTCGTCGACGAGGAGGACCCGGTCGCCCCCGTCGTCACCGCCCCGTCGGAGGAGGACGACGACGATGACGAGGAGGACGACGACCTCGATCCCGACGATGTGGAGGCCGGGCTCGACGTCATCCTGAAGGACCGCCTCGTCGTGCTCGACGAGGAGGACGAGGAGGAGGACGAGACTCCCGACCCCGAGGAGCGGGCCGAGGGGTCCACCAAGGTGCTGCCCAAGCGCCCTGGTGAGTTCGTGTGCCAGTCGTGCTTCCTGGTCAAGCACCCCAGCCAGCTGGCCGACGGCCGTCACCAGCTCTGCCGAGACTGCGTCTAGGCCACCGGTGACGGATCGACAGGACCCGCTCGAGCAGCTTCTCGACCTCCTGGTCTACGCCCCTCTCGGCCTGGCCCTGTCAGCGCGCGACCTGCTCCCCGCCCTGGCCGAGCGCGGTCGCCGCCACCTGGGTCCACAGGCGACCGCAGCCCGCATGGTGGGGGAGCTCGCCGTCACCCAGGGCCAGCGGGGCCTCGAGCATCTGGTGCGCAAGGGCCGCCGGCAGGCCGAGCAGCTCCTCACCGACCTGCTTCCCCAACCGCCGGCCGGGCCGGACGGCCCCGAACAACGTGCCGACCGGCGCAGCGAGGCCAACGGCGCAGCCACCCTGCCGGCGGCACCGGTCACGGGCACCGAACCCCGTCCGGCCCCGGCCACGTCCCGATCTTCCCCCCGACCGGACGCCTCGCAGCTGGCCATCCCCGGCTACGACACCCTCTCCGCCTCCCAGGTGGTGCAGCGGCTGGAGGGGCTGACGAGGACCGACATGGAGGCCGTCCGGGCCTACGAGCAGGCCGGCCGGGCCCGCAAGACGGTGCTCACCCGCATCGCCCAGCTGATGGACCAGGAGGCGGGCGGATAGGTGGACGGCTGCCGGCCGGCGACCGAGGCCGACCTCCCGCGGCTGGCCGAGCTGGCACGGGAGGTCACCGCCGAGCTGGCCCCGACGAGGGGCGGCGCGGTCTGGAAGGCCCAGGAGGCCCGTACGGAGCCACTGGAGCAGAACCTCGGTCCGTTGCTCGGCGATGCCGGCCACCGGGTCCTGGTCGGCACCATCGACGGGGTGGTAATGGGCTACGCCGTGGCCCGGCTCGAGCGGCTCAAGGACGGCTCCACGCTGGGTGTCGTCGACGACATCTTCGTCGAGGAGGGCGCCCGCGGCATCGGCATCGGCGAAGGGATGATCAACGACATCATCACGTGGTGCGAGAGGGCCGGCTGCGTCGGCATCGATGCCATGGCCCTTCCCGGTCACCGCCTGACCAAGAACTTCTTCGAGGAGTCCGGGTTCTCGGCCCGGAAGCTGGTCATGCACCGGCGCCTGGTGGACGACCCGGCGACCGACGCATGAGGCCCGAGCTCTGCGTCGGCGCCATCGCCATCAGCGGCGAGCGCCTGTTGCTGGTGCGGCGAGGGCACGGGCCGGCGGCGGGGAAGTGGTCGGTGCCCGGCGGTCGGGTGGAGGCAGGGGAGACGCTGGCCGAGGCGGTCGTGCGGGAGCTGGCCGAGGAGACCGGGATCGAGGCCGTCTGCGACAAGCTCGTGGGATGGGTCGAGCGGATCGGGCCCGCGTCGCACTACGTCATCCTCGACTTCGCGGTGACCGTCCTGGTGGATCCGGATGTAGTGCCGACGGCTGGGGGCGACGCCGCCGAAGCCGCCTGGGTGCCCCTCGACCAGGTGGCCTATCTCAGCCTGGCCGAGGGCCTGGCCGAGTTCCTCCACGAACACGGCATCCTGTCGGTCATCACCTGAGGGCTACTCGGCGGAGGGGGCCTCGACGACCGGCGGCTCCTCCACCACCGGTGGCGCCTCGACGACCGACCCGGGCGGGGCCGGACGGGCCGGACGGGCCGGATG
>JALYGL010000093.1 GCA_030777125.1 Actinomycetota bacterium | reverse complement strand
CTCGAGGTCGACGGCCACGCACCCGTCGGGCTCCTCGGCCAGCACGGCCATGGCCAACTCGGCCCCCACCACCGCCACCCGGTACCGGACGTCGGTTCGCATGGACACGTATGGTGCCGCTCCGGCGAGCCGAGATGGTGGATGCTTCGGCCATGGAGTTCCAGGACGTGGTCCGCCGCCGCCGGATGGTGCGCAACTTCGACGCCCGGCCGCTCGACCCCGACGTGGTCGAGCGCATCCTGGCCAACGGGCGGCGGGGCCCGTCGGCCGGGTACACCCAGGGCGTCGACCTGCTGGTGCTGGAGGGGCCGGAGCAGACCGGGCGCTACTGGGGCGCGTGCTTTCCGCCGGAGCGGCGGGAGGGATTCCGCTGGCCCGGGCTCTTACGGGCCCCGCTGGTCGTCGTCCCCCTGGCGTCCGAGGACGCCTATCTCGATCGCTACGCCGAGCTGGACAAGGGCTGGACCGACCGCGACGAGCGCCGGTGGCCGGCGCCCTACTGGTACGTCGACGCCTCCTTCGCCGCCCTGCTCATGCTCCTCACTGCCGTCGACGCCGGCCTGGGCGCCCTCTTCTTCGGCGTCTTCCAACCGGCCGCCCTTCGGGCCGAGTTCGGCGTGCCCGACGGCTACGACCCGGTGGGCGCCCTGGCCGTGGGCCACCCCCTCCCCGACGAGCCCTCACCGTCGCTGCGGCGCGGCCACCGACCCGAGGCCGAGGTGGTGCACCGGGGCCGCTGGTAGCCGTGGCGGCGACCCCGGCAACCCCGGGCTGGTAGTCGCCGCTAGGCGACCTTGAGGGCGCCGAGGAGCGAGGGGACCTCGCTGACGGGGGCCTGGCAGGCGTAGTTCTGGCACACGTAGGCCAAGCCGTCGCGCCGGCCCTCGAACAGGGGCGACGGGTAGGGCTCGCCCCACGCCAGCACCGTGTCCGGCAGGTAGCGGGCCTGCACGGCCCGGACCAGGTCGGGCCGGTCGCCGACGATGGCGACCTCGGTGATCGGCGCCGCGGCCAGGTCGACGGCCACCAGAAGCCGGGTGAAGGCGGTCGGGTGCTGGGCCAGGGTCGGGGCCAGCAGCCGGATGATGCCTTCGGCCCGGTCGCGGTAGCGGTCTTCGCCGGTGAGGGCGGCCAGACGGAGCAGGGCCACGGCCCCGTGCCCGTTGGCCGACGGGACGGCGTTGTCGATCAGGTCCTTGGACCGGGTGATCAGGCGCTCGGCGTCGTGGCCGGTGGTGAACAGCCCACCGGCCTCGCCGTCCCAGAACAGCTCGAGCATGGCGTCGGCCACGGTGCGGGCCTCGGCGACCCAGCGGGCCTCCCCGGTGGCCTCCGCCAGCCGGGTGAAGGCGTCGACGACGGCGGCGTGGTCGGCGGCGTAGGCCAGGTGACGCCCGGCCCGGCCGGCCTGCCACGACCGCAGCCAGCGGCCGTCGTCCCGCCTCAGCGAGCGCAGCAGGAACTCGCCGTTGGTGACCGCGTCGGCCATCCAGTCGGCCCTGCCGGTGGCCGCCGCGGCCTCGGCCAGGGTGGACAGGAACAGCCCGTTCCACTCGGTCAGCACCTTGTCGTCGAGGCCGGGCCGAACCCGGTGCTCCCGGGCCTCGAACAGCAGCCGGCGGGCCTGCTCGACCGGCTCCGGGCGGACCAGGTCGCCGCGCACCGGCCGGTGCAGGATGTTCGCTCCCTCGAAGTTGCCGCCCGCGGTGACGCCCCACCACTCGACGGCCTGCGGGGCGAGCTCGCCCAGGACGGCTTCGATCTCGGCCTTGTTCCAGACGTAGAACTTGCCCTCCACGCCCTCGGAGTCAGCGTCCTCCGACGAGTAGAAGCCGCCGTCGGGATGACGGAGGTCGCGCCGCACGTAGTCGACCGTCTCGCTCAGCACCTGCAGGTACCGCGGCTCGCCCGTGAGCTGCCAGGCGTGCAGGTAGGTGCGGGCCAGCAGGGCCTCGTCGTAGAGCATCTTCTCGAAGTGGGGCACCAGCCAGCGGGCGTCGACGGAGTACCGCGAGAAGCCGCCTCCGAGGTGGTCGTAGATGCCTCCCGACGCCATGGCGTCGAGGGTGGTCGTGACCATGGCCATGGTGGTGTCGTCCGGGCGGCGGACCTGGGCCTGCAGCAGCAGCTCCAGGTTGTCCGGCTGGGGGAACTTGGGAGCGGGCCCGAAGCCGCCCCAGCGGTCGTCGAAACGGCGGCGGAGGGCGTCGCGGGCCCGTTCCACCACCTCCGGCCCGGGGAGGCCGGCGTCCGACGGCGGCAGCAGGGCGGCCTGGCTGAGGGCGTTGGTCATGCGCCCGGCCTGCTCGACGATCTCGTCCCGGCGCTCCCTCCATGCCTCGGCCACCGCCCGGCACACCTCGGTGAAGCTCGGCATCCCGCCGCGGGCCCGGTCGGGGAAGTAGGTGCCGCCGTAGAACGGCTGGCCGTCGGGCGTCAGGAACATCGTCATCGGCCATCCGCCGTGGCCGGTCATGGCCTGGACCGCCTCCATGTAGATGGCGTCGACGTCGGGTCGCTCCTCCCGGTCGACCTTCACGTTCACGAACAGGTCGTTGACCACCTCGGCGGTGTCCGGGTCCTCGAACGACTCGTGGGCCATGACGTGGCACCAGTGGCAGGCCGCGTAGCCGATCGACAGCAGGACGGGCTTGTCCTCGGCCCGGGCCCGCTCGAAGGCCTCGTCGCCCCAGGGGTACCAGTCGACCGGGTTGTCCTTGTGCTGCTGGAGGTACGGGCTGGTCTCGGCGGCGAGGCGGTTCATGACCGCGAGGCTAGGTGAGCGCCGCCCCCCGCTCGGACGGCCGCTCGGGCCGTGGGCACACTGGACGACGTGGTGGAGACGGTGGCCGAGGTCCTGCTGGCCGTGGCCGCGGGCGGCATGCTGTGGTCGGCGGTGACCCGGGTGCGCCGTGGACAGGTCCGCCCCGTGCGCTGCCCGCACTGCGGCCGGGCCGGGTCCCGGGCATACGCCCGCTGCCCGCACTGCGGCCGGGCCGCGTCGTCGGGCGGCCCGTAGGCTCAACGCCGTGGACCTCCACGACTCGCCGGAGGACGCCGCCTTCCGGGCCGGGGCCCGAGCCTGGCTGGCCGGGCACGTGGGGCCGTACCGTGTCGACCCCGCCGGGCCGTCGCTCGTCTTCGCCGATGTGTCGGACCCCGGCTTCGTGGCCCGGGGCCGGGCGTGGCAGCGCTGCCTGTACGACGCCGGCTACGCCGGGCTCGGCTGGCCCGAGGAGTACGGGGGTCGGGGGCTGCCGCCGTCGCGCCAGTTGGTGTGGGCGGAGGAGGCCGCCGCCGCCGGTGCGCCGCCGCCGGTGAACCTCATCGGAGAGGCGGTGGCCGGCCCCGCCCTCCTGGCCTGCGGATCGCCGGAGCAGCGGCGACGGTGGCTGCCCCCCATGCTGCGGGGGGAGGCGGTGTGGTGCCAGCTGTTCAGTGAACCCGAGGCCGGGTCCGACCTGGCCGCGGTCACGACCACGGCCGAGCCTGATGGGGGCGGCTGGGTCGTCACCGGCCGGAAGTCGTGGGTGTCGGCTGCCCACTACGCCGACCTCGGCCTCCTCCTGGCCCGCGACGGCTCCGGCGGCGGGCTCACCTGCCTGGTGCTCGACATGGGTTCGCCCGGCGTGCGGGTGCGGCCCCGCCGCCAGATGACCGGAGGCGCCGCCTTCGCCGACGTGGACGTCGAGCGCGCCCGGGTGCCGCCGTCGTTCCTCGTCGGTGCGGCCCGCGGTGGCCGGGCAGTGGCCGGGGCTGCCCTCGCCGCAGAGCGCCTGCACCTGGGTCTCGGTGTGGCCCGGGTGGCCGCCTTCACCGACCGCATCCTGGCCGACCTCCGCAGCCGCCCGACCGCCGCCGACCCGGGCGTCCGTCAGCAGGCGGCCCGGCTCCTCGTCGAGGCCCAGACCCTGCGCCACCTGGGCCGACGCGCCGTCTCGGGTACGGGGCCGGCGGCCGAGGTCCTGAAGCTGGCGTCGTCGAGGCTGGCCCAGCGCACCGACGAGATGCTCGACGCCCTGCGCGGCCCCGGTGCCATGCTCCACGACGAGTACACCCTGGCCCAGCTGTGGTCCCCGGCGGTCGGCATCGGCGGCGGCACCGACGAGGTGATGCGCGACATCCTCGCCGAACGGGTGCTCAAGCTGCCCCGTGAGCCGCGGCCCTGAGGTGGCCGCCATCCTGCTGGTCGAGGACGACGCGTCGGTGCGGGAGGCGGTGGCCCTCGCCCTTGAGGGGGACGGGCACCAGGTGCAGACGGCGGTGTCCGGCGACGAGGCCCTCGACCGCTGGCGCCGCGACCGGCCAGACCTCGTGCTCCTCGACGTGATGCTGCCGGGCACCGACGGCCTGTCGGTGTGCCGGACGATCCGGGCCACCGACTCGGTCCCCATCATCCTGCTCACCGCCCGCAGCGACCCCGTCGACGTGGTGGGAGGGCTCGAGTCGGGCGCCGACGACTACGTGACCAAGCCGTTCGAGACGCGGGTGCTGCTGGCCCGGATCCGGGCCGTCCTGCGCCGCCTGGTGACCCAGCCCCAGGAGCAGGTGATGCGCTTCGGCGACCTGGTCGTCGACCCGGCGGGCATGGTCGCGACCCGGGGCGGTCGGGAGCTGAGGCTGACCCCGACGGAGTTGCGCCTCCTGCTGGAGCTGGCCCGGCGGCCGGGCCAGGTGTTCACCCGCGCCCTGCTGCTCGAGCGGGTGTGGGACTACTCCTACCTGGGCGACTCCCGCCTGGTCGACGTCTGCGTGCAGCGGCTGCGCTCCAAGGTGGAGGACGACCCGGCCAACCCGGGGCTCATCCAGACCGTCCGGGGCGCGGGCTACAAGCTGGTCGCCCCGCCGGTGTCCCCGGGCCCCCGGGCGGTCCCGTGAGCCAGCGGCTGCGCCCGAGGCTGGTGGCCACCTTCGCCCTGGTGGCGGCGGTCACGTCGGTGGCCGTGGCCGCCGCCACCAGGGCGAACGTGGCCACCAGCCTCGGGCGCAGCCGCTGGCTCACCGGGCCGCCCCGGCGCCGGGAGGCTTCGGCGGCGGGACCAGCTTGTAGCCCGCGCCCCGGACGGTCTGGATGAGCACCGGGTCGGCGGGGTCGTCCTCCACCTTGGAGCGCAGCCGCTGCACGCAGACGTCCACCAGTCGGGAGTCGCCCAGGTAGGAGTAGTCCCACACCCGCTCGAGCAGCAGGGCGCGGGTGAACACCTGGC
>JALYGL010000092.1 GCA_030777125.1 Actinomycetota bacterium | reverse complement strand
GCCCGACAGCACCCGCGCCGCCAGGGCCACCACCGCCATCTCGGCGCCGACCGCCACCGCCCACCCGAACCACTGCATGCGCTGGCGCTCGAGCCCCGACGACCGCCGGTACCGGCGGTTGGAGCCGCCCAGGCCGATGGCCCCGGCCACGACAGCCTCCAGCGCCACCAGCCACAGGGACAGGGAGGGGCGCTGGAGCCACAGCAGCAGGCCGGTGGCGCCGCCGACGGCGTAGCCGGAGGAGACCACCGCCCGGCCGGTGCGGCAGGCCCCGTCGGGCAGGGTCAACAGGACGTGCATCCCCGCCGCCGGCAGCAGGGCCAGGGCCACTGGCCGGGCCAGGAGGGCGGCGTCGACCAGGGCTGCGGGGAGGTCACGGCCGTCCCCGTCGGCCCACAGCACGCCGGCGGCCACGGCGGCCACCGCTCCGAGCAATGACCCGCGCAGGATCAGCCGGCCCTGGCGCTCGCTGGGCCGGCGGGCGGTGACAACCCCGCCGGCGACGACCCACGCCGCCACCGTCGCCGCGTAGAGCGCGGCCGTTCGGACATGGCTGGTGCCCCGGGCGAGCGCCACCGCGACCAGGACCAGGACGATGGCGGCCGCGGCCGCCATGGCGTCGAGCCGGCGCGCCGGGACGGCCCCGGCGACGGAGCCCGGGGCGTCGTCGTCGCTGGCGACCATCGTCTCAGGAGCGGTGGCCAGGTCGCTCACGGTTCACCTCAGGCGGTGTCGGTGGGCGTGCCGAAGGCGGTGCGGAGGCCGCTGTCGCCCGGCACGGTGGCTGTCGCCGCGCCTTCCTCGAGGCGGCCGTCGCGCATGCGGACGATGCGGTCGGCGGCGGCGGCCACCTCATCGTCGTGGGTGACGAGCATGATGGCCTGGCCGTCGGCGTGCAGACGCCGGAAGAGCTCCAGCACCTCCAGACCACCGGCCGTGTCGAGCGCGCCGGTGGGCTCGTCGGCCAGCAGGAGGGTCGGCTTGTTGGCCAGGGCCCGGGCGATGGCCAGGCGCTGGCGCTGCCCGCCGGAGAGGACTCCGGGAGCGCTCTTGGCCTTGTCGGCCAGACCGAGGAGGTCGAGCAGGTCCCGCGCCCGGGTCTCGGCCTGCCTGCGCGGTGTGCCGGCGATGACCGCCGGCAGGGTGACGTTCTCGAGGGCGCTCATGCCCTCCAGCAGGTTGAAGAACTGGAACACGATGCCGATGTGGGCGCGGCGGATGCGGGCCAGCTCGTTCTCGTCCTTTCCGGCCAGCGACACGCCGGCCAGCACGATCTCGCCTTCGCTGGGCGTGTCCAACCCGGCCACCAGGTTCAGCAACGTCGACTTGCCGCAGCCCGACGGGCCCATCACGGCCACGAACTCGTGGGCCGCCATCGACATGCTCACGCCCCGGAGGGCCCGCACGGGCACCCCCTCGGACTCGTAGGTCTTGCGCACACCGGTCACCTCCAGCACCGGGGCTGCGCCGTTCGTCGTGCCGGCCTCGCTCATCGGCCTCGTCCCCTCCCGTTCCGGTCCACCACCATTGAGCCAGAGGACCGGCTCGACGGGAAGAGCGCAGGCATGCGGCCGGTCGGTGGTGCTGGCATCACCACGGACCTCCGGCGCCCGCTCACACCGGCGCTCCGGCGGCGATCCGGTAGGCGTGCACGGTTGCGGCCCGACCCTTCACCTGCGCCGGCTCCAGCGGCTCGAGGTCGACATCATCGCCCAGGGCGTCGGCCGTGGCCTGACTGACGACCGTCTGCCCCGGTTCGGCCCACTGCTGGAGGCGCTGGGCCAGGTTCACGGCGTCGCCCACCAGGCTGTACTCCAGGCGCTCGTCGGAGCCCAGCAGGGCGGCCGCCACCCGGCCGCTGGACAGTCCGATCCCCAGATGGAAGGGCGGCAGTCCCTGCGCCCCCCAGCGCTGGTTCACCGCCGCCTGGGCCAGGTGCATGTCCCGAGAAGCGGCCGCGGCCCGGCGGGCGTGGTCGTCGCTCGGGAGCGGGGCGCCGAAGACGGCCATCACCGCGTCCCCCACAAACTGCATCACCGTGCCGCCCGCGGCCAGCACGGCGTGGCTCATCTCCGCCCGGTGCTCGTTCAGCTGGCCGGCGAGCACCGACGGATCGGCCTGCTCGGCGATCGTCGAGTAACCGCGTATGTCGGACATGAGCACGGTGACGTCGAGCACCTCGGTCTCCCCGACCCGCCGCCCCTCCCGCCGGAGCTTCTCGGCCACGCCGCCGGGCAGCAACCGGCTCAGCGTCTCGCCCTGCTCCTCCCTCATGACGATCGCCTCATGCAGCATCCGCAGGCGCCGCAGCGAGCTGCTCGCCCCGGTGCTGGCCTGCTGGGCCAGTTTGAAGAAGAGCTTCTCCACCGCGTCGGAGACCGCCTCGGCGGTGGTCCCCTGGGCGGCGGCGATGGCCTTCAGCGGTCGGCCCTCGGCGACGAACTGCAGCAGCTCCTCGTCGGAGGCGGAGAGGTCGCCGGCCGAGGTCACCGGATTCACCATGGCCTCCACGATCGACGGGTCCAGCAGGGACCCTCCGGTGGCGACGTCACGGATGGCTCGGGCCAGCTGGTCGCCGTCGGCCAACCGGTCCTTCAGCAGGTAGGCGTAGCCGGCCGATCCTTCCCTCAGGAGGGCGATGGCGTACTCGGGATCGTCGTACTGGGACAGGACCACCACGCCCGTGCCCGGATGCCGCTTCCTGACCTCCTTGGCCGCGTCGATGCCCTCCTGCTGGAAGCTCGGTGGCATACGGATGTCCGTAACCACCACCTGGGGCCCGGCTGCCTCTGCGCCCGAGACCAGACCGTCGTAGTCGGCCGCCGCCCCCACGACGCTCAAGTCCGGCTCCAGCCCGATGAGAGCGCGGACCCCCTCCCGGACGATCAGGTTGTCGTCGGCGAGGAACACGGTGATCCGCCGATCGGCCACAGAGTCATTTCGCCGCCGATGCGGCGTCAGGGTCAAGGGTGGCTGCCCCTCGGGTCACGGTGGTGCTCGCCTACCTTTCGGGCGCAGGCCACCACCCTTGGGTGGAACCGCGCCGGTCTGCCGGACGCTGCGAGGCGCTCGGGGAGACCACCGCCGTGGGGACTCCGCCAC
>JALYGL010000091.1 GCA_030777125.1 Actinomycetota bacterium | reverse complement strand
GCCGGGGGGTGCGTGGCCATCGGCGCCCGGGCCGCGGCGTGGGCGCCCCGGCCGGCCCTGGGCGCGGTGGTGGTGCTCGACGAGCACGACGAGGGGTACCAGGAGGAGCGGGCCCCGACGTGGCACGCCCGGGACGTGGCCGTCGAGAGGGCCCGCCGGGCCGGTGTGCCGTGCGTACTGACCTCCCCCTGCCCGTCGCTGGAGGCGCTGTCGACGACCGAGCTGCTGACACCGGCCCGGGCCGACGAGCGGACCGGGTGGCCGGCGGTGGAGGTGGTGGACCGCCGCGACGAGGCTCCCGGGTCCGGGCTGTACTCGTCGCGGCTGGTCGCCGTGCTCCGCCGGGCGGAGGCGGGGGAGCGGGTGGTGTGCGTGCTCAACCGCAAGGGCCGGTCGCGGTTGCTGGCCTGCGGCGCCTGCGGGGACCTGGCCCGGTGTGAGCGGTGCGACGGCGCCGTGTCTCTCGACGACGGGGAGGCCGCCGGGGTGGCGGAGCTGCAGTGCCGCCGCTGTGGGGCGGCCCGCCCGCCGGTGTGCCTGACCTGTTCCGGCACCCGCTTCAAGACCCTCCGGGTGGGGGTCACCAGGGTGCGGGAGGAGCTGGAGCTGCTGGCCGGCCGGCCGGTGGCCGAGGTCACCGCGGAGACTGACCGGGGACGGCCGCCACCCGATGCGCCGGTGCTGGTGGGCACCGAGGCGGTGCTGCACCGGGTGGTGGGCGCTCGCGTGGTCGCCTTCCTCGACCTGGACCAGGAGCTGCTGGCCTCCCGGTACCGGGCGGCCGAGGCCGCCCTGGCCCTGCTGGCCCGGGCGGCGCGGGTCGTGGGTGGGCGTTCCGGGGGCGGCCGCCTCCTGCTTCAGACGCGGATGCCCTCCTCGGAGGTGATCGACGCCGCCGTTCACGCCGACCCCGGCCGTCTGGCGGTGGTCGAGTCCGCCCGTCGAGCCGCCCTCCGGCTGCCGCCGGAGGTGGCCATGGCCCTGGTGTCCGGCGAGGCGGCTGCCGACTACGCCGCCGCCCTGGCCGGCACCGCCGACCTCGAGGTCCTCGGCCCCTCGGCCGGGCGCTGGCTGGTGCGGGCCGCCGACCACCGGATCCTCTGCGACACCCTGGCCTCGACGCCCAGACCCGCCGGCCGGCTGCGGGTGGAAGTGGACCCGTTGAGGGCCTGAGGGAGCGGTACCCTGACACCCGATGTCGCTCTATCCCATCCGGGTCTTCGGCGACCCCGTCCTCCGCCAGCCGGCGGCCGAGGTCACCGACATCGACGACACGCTCATCCGCCTGGCCGACGACATGCTCGACACCATGTACGACGCCCCCGGCGTGGGTCTGGCCGCACCGCAGGTCGGCGTGCAGAAGCGGTTCTTCGTCTACGACATCGGCGAGGGGCCCCATGCCGTGGTCAACCCCCGCTTGAGCGGCCACGACGGCGAGTGGGACTACGTGGAGGGCTGCCTGTCCGTGCCGGAGCTGCACTGGCCCATCGTCCGGCCCAGGGTGGTGCACCTCACCGGATGGGACCTCGACGGGAACGAGCTGTCCATCGAGGCCGACGAGCTGCTGGCCCGGCTGTTCCAGCACGAGGTCGACCATCTCGACGGCGTCCTCCTGCTCGAGCACCTCGACGCCGACCAGCGCAAGGAGGCCATGCGGACCCTTCGCCAGCGGGCCATGGGCCTGACCGCGCCCGGCCGGTAGGCCCTCGCTGCGACTCGTCTACCTGGGCACGCCGGGGGTGGCCGTCGGCCCGTTGCGGGCGCTGGTCGACGACGGGCACGACGTCGCCCTGGTCGTGAGCCGGCCCGACCGCAAGCGGGGACGGGGCGGAGGCCTGGTCCCCAGCCCGGTCAAGGCCGCCGCCCTGGACCTGGGCCTACCGGTCACCGAGAGGGTCGACGACGTGATCGACGTGGGGGCCGAGCTCGGCGTGGTGGTGGCCTATGGCCGCCTCATCCGGCCGCACGTGCTCGACGCCGTGCCCATGGTGAACATCCACTTCTCGCTGCTGCCGCGGTGGCGGGGGGCTGCGCCCGTCGAACGGGCCATCCTGGCCGGCGACCAGGTCACCGGCGCCTGCATCATGGCCCTGGAGGAGGGCCTCGACACCGGGCCGGTCTACGCCCGGATGGAAACGCCCATCGGGCCGGAGCAGACGGCCGACGAGCTCCGCGCGGTACTGGCCGAGGGAGCCACCGCCCTGCTCCTCGGTCTGCTGCGCGATGGTCTCCCGGAGCCCGAGCCACAGCAGGGCGAGCCGACGTATGCGGCCAAGCTCGAGCCGGCGGAGCACCACCTCGACTGGGACCGGCCGGCGGTCGAGCTCCACCGGGTCGTCCGCCTCGGGTCGGCGTGGACCACCTTCCGGGGCAAGCGGCTGAAGGTGCTCCGCGCCCGGGTGGGGTCGCCCGTGGACGGCCTGGCGCCGGGCGCCATCGACACCGAGCGCCTGGCCGTCGCCACGGGCGACGGGGGATTGGAACTGATCGAGGTCCAGCCCGAGGGCAAGGGCCCCCAGCGGGCGGCGGACTGGCGCAACGGTGCCCGTCCCCGGCCGGGGGAGCGGCTCGGCGACGGGCCGTCTCGGTAGCATCCCGGCCGTGACGCCGCCCCTGCGAGCCAAGGTGCTCACCGTCTCCGACGGGGTCGTGGCCGGCACGCGCGAGGACCGGTCCGGCGGCGCCCTCGAGGCCCGGCTGGCCTCGGCCGGCTACGACGTGGTCGAGCGGGCGGTGGTGGCCGACGGCGTCGAGACGGTGGCCTCCGCCCTGCGAGACATGGCCGGCGGGTTCGCCGGACTGGTGGTCACCACCGGCGGCACCGGGTTCGCGCCCCGCGACCTCACGCCCGAGGGCACGCGCCAGGTCCTTGACCGGGAGGCGCCGGGCATGGCCGAGGCCATGCGCCTGGCCAACCCGGCCAAGGGCCGCCTGTCCAGGGGCACGGCCGGCACCATCGGCGGCTGCCTGGTCCTCAACACCCCCGGCTCCACCGCCGGCGCGGTCGAGTGCCTGGAGGCGGTACTCGACGTGCTGCCCCACGCCCTGGCCCTCCTCGACGATCGACCCACCGTGCACCCGTCGTGACGGATGCCGGCGCCGACGAGCGGGCCATGCGGCGGGCCATCGAGCTGGCCGCCTCGGTGCGGGGCGCGACGTCGCCCAACCCGTGGGTCGGCTCCGTCATCGAACCGGGCGGGTTCGAGGGCGCCACCGCGCCGCCGGGCGGGCCCCATGCCGAGGTGGCGGCCCTGGCCGCAGCCGGCGACCGCGCCGCCGGCGCGACCCTCTACACCACGCTCGAGCCGTGTTCCCACCACGGCCGAACCCCGCCCTGCGTCGACGCCATCGTGGCCGCGGGCGTGGCCAGGGTGGTGGTCGGCATGGCCGACCCCGACCCCCACGTGCAGGGCGCCGGCCTCCGCGCCCTGCGGGCGGCGGGGGTGCAGGTCGACGTCGGGGTGTGCGAGGAGGAGGTCCGGGAGCAGTTGCGCCCGTACGTCAAGCACCGCACCACGGGCCGGCCGTGGGTGGTCCTCAAGCTGGCCGCCAGCCTCGACGGGCGGACGGCGGCGCCCGACGGAACCAGCCGCTGGATCACCGGCGAGGCGGCCCGGGCCGACGGGCACCGTCTGCGGTCGCAGAGCGACGCGGTGATCGTCGGCGCCGGCACCGTCCGAGCCGACGATCCAGCGCTCACCGTGCGCCAGGCCACCGGCCGCGATCCTCTGCGGGTCGTCCTGGGCCGGGCGCCGGAGGGAGCCCGGATGCACCCGGCCCTGGAGATGGAGGGAGACCTGGGCCAGATCCTCGACCACCTGGGCCGTCGTGGCGTCGTGCAGGCCATGGTGGAAGGCGGGGCCACGGTGGCCGGCGACTTCCACCGGGCCGGCCTGGTCGACCGCTACGTCGTGTACCTGGCCCCTGCCCTCTTCGGCGGCGACGACGGCCGGCCGTTGTTCGCCGGCCCGGGCGCGGCCACGATCGCCGAGGTGTGGCGGGGGCGGATCGTGTCCGTCGACCGGGTGGGCGACGACCTGCGAGTGGAATGTTCACCGGCATAGTCGAGGAGCTCGGGCTGCTCACGGCCCGCGACGCGTCCCGCTTCACCTTCGCGGCCGAGGTGGTGACTGCCGACGCCGCCATCGGGGCCTCGATCGCGGTCAACGGCTGCTGCCTCACGGTGGTCGACCTGGGCGCCGGATGGTGGGCCGCGGACGTGGTCGACGAGACCCTGTCCCGCACGACCCTCGGCGACCTGTCGCCCGGCGACCCGGTCAACCTGGAACGGCCGCTGCGGCTGAGCGACCGCCTGGGCGGGCATCTGGTGCAGGGCCACGTGGACACCGTCGGAGAGGTGGTCGCCCCCGTCCCGGACCTGGCCGTACGGGCGCCGCACACGCGGTACCTGGTGGAGAAGGGCTCGGTGGCGGTGGACGGCGTCAGCCTCACCGTCGTCGACTCCGACGGCGGCGGGTTCACGGTGGCCGTCATCCCCCACACCGCCTCGGTCACCACGCTCGGACGCCGGGCCCCCGGCGACAGGGTGAACCTGGAGTTCGACCTGGTGGCCAAATACGTCGAGCGACTCACGGAAAGCAGGTAGAGAGGTACATGCCCTTCGCTCCCATCGAGAAGGCGGTGGCCGCCTTCGGCCGCGGCCAGATCGTGGTGGTGGTCGACGACGCCGACCGGGAGAACGAGGGCGACCTCATCCTGGCCGCCGAGTTCGCCACTCCCGAGAAGATCGCCTTCTTCCTCAACCACACGTCGGGGGTGATCTGCATGCCGATGCTGGGCGACCGCCTCGACGAGCTCGAGCTGCCGCCGATGGTCAGCCTCAACACCGAGAGCAACCGAACCGCTTTCACCGTCTCCGTCGACGCCCGCCACGGCACGTCCACCGGCATCTCGGCCACCGACCGGGCCGCCACCATCGCCGCCCTCATCGACCCCGCCACAAGGCCGGCCGACCTGGCCCGGCCCGGCCACATGTACCCCCTGCGGTACCGCGAGGGCGGTGTCCTGAAGCGAGGCGGCCACACCGAGGCCGCCGTCGACCTGGCCCGCATGGCCGGGCTGTACCCGGCCGGCGTGCTCTGCGAGGTCGTCACCGAGGACAAGACGTCGATGGCCCGCCTCCCCGAGCTCGAGCGCTTCGCCGAGCATCACGGGCTGATGCTCATCAGCATCGCTGATCTGATCCGCTTCCGCCGCCAGTCGGAGAAGCTCATCCGGCGGGTGGCCGAGGCCCGCATCCCCACCGAGTGGGGCGACTTCAGCTGCTATGTCTACGAGTCGGTGCTCGACGGCGACCAGCACCTGGCCCTGGTCAAGGGGGCGGTGCAGGGCGAGGACAACGTCCTGGTGCGGGTCCACTCCGAGTGTCTCACCGGTGACGTGTTCGGGTCCCTCCGATGCGACTGCGGACTACAGGTCCGGGCGGCGTTGCAGCGGGTGGCCGACACCGGCATGGGCGTGGTCGTGTACCTCAGGGGCCACGAGGGCCGCGGCATCGGCATCGCCCACAAGCTGCGGGCCTACACCCTGCAGGACGAGGGCCACGACACCGTCGACGCCAACCTGGAGCTGGGCCTGCCGGTCGACAGCCGCGAGTACGGCATCGGGGCCCAGATCCTCGTCGACCTGGGCATCACCACCATGCGGCTGCTCACCAACAACCCGGCCAAGTACGGTGGGCTGGACGGGTACGGCCTCGAGATCGTGGAACGGGTGCCGCTGCCGCCGGTGCCGAACCCCGAGAACATCGCCTACCTCCGCACCAAGCAGACGCGGATGGGACACCTGCTGGAGGGCCTCGAATGACCAGGTACGACGGCAAGCTCCGAGGAGAAGGGCTGCGGGTGGCGGTCGTCGCCAGCCGCTTCAACGACCTCGTCACCGAGCGGCTCGTGTCGGGTGCCCGTGACGGGCTCGTTCGCCACGGCGTCGACGACGGTTCCATCACGGAGGCGTGGGTCCCCGGCGCGCTGGAGCTGCCGCTGGCCGCCCAGCGCCTGGCCGCGTCGGGCGAGTACGACGCCGTGATCTGCATCGGCGTGGTGATCCGCGGCGCCACCGACCACTACACCCACGTGGCGTCGCAGTGCGCCGCCGGCCTGCAGCGGGTCCAGCTCGACACCGGCGTGCCCGTGGTCTTCGGGGTCCTCACCACCGAGACCCTCGACCAGGCCCTGGAGCGGGCCGGGGCCAAGCTGGGCAACAAGGGGTCCGAGGCCGCGGTCACGGCAATCGAGATGGCCGACCTGCTCCGCCAGTTGCCCAAGTCCGGGCGCTGACCGCGGCCGTGCTGCGCCTGGTCCTGCCCAAGGGGTCGCTCGAGCAGGCCACTCTCGAGCTGTTCGAGTCGGCCGACCTGGCCGTGTCCCGGTCGTCGGAGATCGACTACCGGGCCACCATCGACGACCCGCGCATCGCCGACGTACGCATCCTGCGGCCGCAGGAGATCGCCGGCTACGTGGCCGAGGGGCTGTTCGACCTGGGCATCACCGGTCGGGACTGGATCGAGGAGACGGCCAGCGAGGTGGTGTCGCTCGGGCAGCTGCACTACTCCAAGGCGACGGCGCGGCCGGTCAACATCGTGGTGGCCGTGGCCCAGGACTCGCCGGCCACGTCGGTCGACGACCTCCCGGCGGGCGTGCGCGTCTCGACGGAGTACCCGGAGCTGACCCGGCGCTTCTTCGAGAAGCGCGGCGTCGACGCCGACGTGCGCGTCTCCTATGGCGCCACCGAGGCCAAGGTGCCCGAGATCGTCGACGCGGTGGTGGAGCTCACCGAGACCGGTCGGGCCCTGCGCGCCGCCGGGCTGAAGATCATCGACACCATCCTGGTCAGCTTCACCGAGCTGATCGCCAACCCCGCCGCCTACGACGACCCGGCCCGCCGTCACGCCATGACCCAGGTGCACACCCTTCTCCAGGGCTCGCTCGAGGCGCGGGGCCGGGTCCTCGTGAAGCTCAACGTGGCCGAGGCCGACCTCGACCGGGTGATCGAGATACTCCCGTCCATGCGTTCGCCCACCGTCTCCAAGCTGTTCCGCACCGACGCCTATGCGGTGGAGACGGTGGTGGCCAAGTCGCAGGTCAACATCCTCATCCCCGCCCTCAAGGACGCCGGCGCCACCGACATCATCGAGCTCCCCCTGTCCAAGATCGTGCACTAGTCATGGCGGCGGGCACCCGGGGCCTTCGGCCCTCGCCCGCCGCTGTCGGCGCGGTGGACCGGAGCTACGGAGCTTCGCTGGTCGGGCGTCCGCCCGCGGCCATGGACCGGGCCTCGATGAAGGCCAGCTGGAGCTGGGCCAAGGCGTCCTTCAGCGGGCGTTCATTCTGGCCCAGTCGGGCGCCGAGGCCCTCGACCACACCGGCCATGGCATCGATGGCGATCCGGGCGTCGTCCACGTTGGGCGGGTCCTGGCTGAGGTGCAGGACGGCCAGCTCGTAGAACGCGATGCAGTGGTTGGCCACGACGACGACGGCCGGCGTGCGCAGCAGCTGTTGCTGCATGGCCTCCATCTGGGCGGCCATCTCGTCCATGGCCTGCTGCTCGGCCGGGTCGCCGCCTCCGGCCGGCGGCGGACCGGGTTCGGAGGGGGCGGCGGGGCTGTCCTTGGGGACGGGGCGCTCTCCCGACGGTGTCCAGATCGTGCTCATGCTGCTACCCTAGGTCCACAGCTGCACAAAGGAAGCGGGGCCTCCGGCCCCCACCCGGCCACCTCCCCCGCTACGGGGACCAGGAGATGCGTCCGGGTCGTTCGACCGCACGAGCGGACGTTGCTTCCCGCACGTCCGCTTTTTTCGCGCCGATACCCGAGGAGGGATGCCGCATAGCCGCACCGGACGGGAATGACCCGAGGATCAACGACCGCATCCGCGCCCGAGAGGTGCGGTTGGTGGATCCGGACGGACGCCAACTCGGCATCAAGCCGCTCCCCGAGGCTCTCTACATCGCCCGTGAGCTCGACTTGGACCTGGTCGAGGTGGCACCACTGGCCGACCCGCCCGTGTGCCGCATCCTGAACTACGGCAAGTGGAAGTACGAAGCTGCCCAGCGCGACAAGGAGTCACGGCGCAAGGCCAGCCACGTGGCCATCAAGGAGATGAAGTACCGGCCCAAGATCGGGGGCGGCGACTTCGACACCAAGACCCGCAAGGTGGGCGAGTTCATCGACCAGGGCCACAAGGTCAAGGTCACCATCATGTTCCGGGGCCGGGAGGTCGCCCACCCGGAGCTGGGCAAGAAGATCCTGGACCGGATCGCCGAACAGCTCCCGGCGGCGAAGGTGGAGGTGTCGCCGAAGCTGGACGGGCGCAACATGGTGATGGTCCTGGCGCCCGACCGCCGGGCCCAGGCCAAGCCGGCCCGTGGTCCCGGTGAGGGCGACGTGGAACACAACGGCAAGGGAGGAAGCTGAGATGCCGAAGATGAAGACCCACCGGGGCGCGGCCAAGCGCTTCAAGGTCACCGGCACCGGCCGAATCCTGCGCCGCAAGGCCTTCCGGTCGCACATCCTCGAGAAGAAGCCGTCGACGCGTACCCGCCGGCTGGCCCGCAGCGCCGAGGTCACCGGCGGCGACCGCGACCAGGTGAAGAGGCTGCTCGGCCTCTAGGGCCGCTTCACGACCACCCCTCCCCTCCGAAGAAAGGAACAGCTCATGGCCAGGGTCAAGCGCGCCGTCCACGGTCGCAAGCACCATCGCGCCGTCCTCGACGCGGCCAAGGGCTACTACGGCAACAAGAGCCGGTCGTACAAGGCCGCCAACGAGCAGGTCATGCACTCCCTGCGCTACGCCTACCGCGACCGGCGCGCCCGCAAGGGCGACTTCCGCCAGCTGTGGATCCAGCGCATCAACGCCGGGGCCCGGGAGCACGGGATGAGCTACAGCCGGTTCGTGGCCGGACTGCGGGAGGCCGAGGTGGAGGTCGACCGCAAGATCCTGGCCGACCTGGCGGTGAACGAGCCCGGGGCCTTCGCCGCCCTGGTCGAGGTGGCCCGGGCGGCGCTGGCGGCGGCGCCCGCCGGCGACACCGCCGCCGAGGGTCGCTAGGCCGAGCGGGCCCCTGAGCGGCACTGCGGCGTCGGGCGGGCTCGGCTTCAGGCACAAGCGGGTCCAGCGGCTCCGGCGCCTCGTCGACCGCGGCTCCGCCCGCGACAGCGAACGGGCCTTCGTGCTCGAGGGGACCAAGCTGCTCTCCGAGGCGCTCGACGCCGGCGCGCCCGTCGAGTCGGTGTACCTGGCCCCGGGGCGGGCCGGCGACGCCTTGGAGGCGGTGGTGACTCGGGCCGTGGCCCGCGGGGTCCGGGTCTTCGACCTGGCGCCGGGAGTGATGGAACGGGTGGCGGACACGGTCACGCCGCAGGCGGTGATGGCCGTCGCCGGCTACGTCGACGTGCCCCTGGAGCGCCTCCGCGACCGCGGCCCGGTGGTGGTCTGCGTCGACGTCCGTGACCCCGGCAACCTGGGCACGGTCCTGCGCAGCGCCGAGGCTTCCGGAGCCGGCGGGGTAATCTGCTGTGACGGCACGGTCGACGTGTACAACCCCAAGTGCGTTCGGGCGTCGGCCGGCTCGCTGTTCCACGTGCAGGTCGTAGCCGGAGGGGACCCGGTGGAGGTACTGGACACTCTGGGGTCATGGGGGTTCCGCCGGGTGGGCACACGGGCCGCCGGGGGCACGACCTACTTCGCCGCCGACCTCACCGTTCCCACCGCGCTGGTCCTGGGGAACGAGGCGTGGGGCCTCCCCAGCCGGGTCGAGGACACCCTCGACGCCACCGTCACCATCCCCATGGCCGGACGGGGGGAGTCGCTCAACGTTGGGATGGCGGCGGCCGTGCTCTGCTTCGAAGCCGCCCGCCAGCGCGCCTCATGAACCCCCACCCCGACCAGCTGCCCGACGCCGTCCTGGCCCTCGACGGGGACCGGCGGGTGCAGTACGCCAACGCGGCCGCCGCGGCCATGCTCGGTTACCCCCCGCAGGACCTGGTCGGGCGGGACTGCTCCGAGGTGCTCGATCCCAGGACGGCGCGGGGCACGCCGGTGTGGAACGGGGGCTGGCACCGGTCGGCGCACCTGCGGTCGGTGGCCCGCATCCCCGAGCACGAGGTCCGGTTGCGGGCGGCCGACGGCCACGAGGTGAGGGCCATGGTGACGGGCTCCTACGAGCGGGGCCCCGAGGGCGACGTGACCGGGGCCGTGCTGGTCCTGCGCGACGGGGCCCGGCGCCGCCAGGGGGAGGTGCAGGGCATCGAGGTGATCTCCACCGTGAGCCACGAGCTGCGCTCGCCGCTGACGTCGGTCAAGGGGTACACCAGCTTGCTGCTCAACCGGTGGGAACGGCTGGGGGAGGCCCAGAAGCTGATGATGCTCCAGCAGGTCCAGCACGACGCCGACCGGGTCACCCGGCTGGTGGCCGAACTGCTCGACATCAGCCGCCTGGAGACGGGCCGGCTCACCCTTCGGCGCCAGCTGGTCGACCTGGCCGCCCTCGTGGAGCAGGTGCTCGAGAAGGTCCGCATGATGGAGGTCGACCTCGAGGTGAGCGTGGTCTTCGACGAAAATTTCCCGCGCGTCTACGCCGACCCCGACAAGATCGAGCAGGTGTTGACCAACCTGGTGGAGAACGCGGCCAAGTACGCCGATCCGAAGGGCATGCGGGTGGTGGGTGCGACCGGCGAAGGCGAGGTGGCCGTCGCCGTCATCGACAAGGGTGCCGGCATACCCCAGTCCGATCTGCCCCGGGTCTTCACCAAGTTCTTCCGCCGGGCCGAGACCCGCCCCACCGGCTCGGGGCTGGGGTTGTGGATCAGCCGCGGGCTGGTAGAGGCCCACGGTGGGAAGCTGCTGGTGGAGTCGACGGGGGAGGGGTCGACGTTCCGCTTCACCCTGCCCACGACCATCCCCGAGGAGCTCACATCCTGACGCCAAGGGCCCGAGCGGCCTCCCGAGCGGCGTGATCGTGTCCGTGGAGGGCCTGGAGGCCGAGGGGCTGGCGCGCGTCGGCGCCGCGTCCTCGCTCGACGACCTCCGGGCGGCCGAGACCGACCTGCTCAAGAGCAAACGGTCCGGCGTCGCCGCGCTCAACGCCCGGCTGGGCTCGCTTCCGGTGGAGGAGCGCAGGGAGACGGGCCGGGCCATCAACGCGCTGCGGGCCCGCCTGCAGGCCGCGGTCGACACCCGACGAGGCGTACTGGAAGCGGCCGAGCGGGCCCGACGGCTGGAGGCCGAGCGGCTCGATCTCACCGAGGTGGTCGGGAGCATCCCTCGCGGCCACCGTCATCTCGTCACCCAGGCCCGGGAGGAGCTCGAGGACCTGTTCGTGGCCATGGGGTACCGCGTCGCCGAGGGCCCGGAGGTGGAGACCGACTGGTACAACTTCGAGGCCCTCAACATGCCGCCCGCCCATCCGGCCCGCAGCATGTGGGACACGCTCTACGTCCGGCTGGGGGCTCCGGAGTCGACCTGCCTGCGGACCCACACCTCACCGGTGCAGATCCGGGTGATGGAGAGCCAGCCGCCGCCCGTCTACGTGGTGATGCCCGGGCGCTGCTACCGGCGTGACACCCCCGACGCCCGCCACCTGCCCGTGTTCCACCAGATCGAGGGACTGGTGGTCGACCGGGGCATCACCTTCGGCGACCTGGCCGGCACGATCGAGGCGTTCACCACCGCCTACTTCGGCGCCGCCATCCACTCGCGTCTGCGGCCGTCGTTCTTCCCGTTCACCGAACCGTCGGCCGAGTTCGACGTGAGCTGCATCTTCTGCGAGGGCCGGGGCTGCCGGGTCTGCTCCCACTCGGGATGGATCGAGCTGGGCGGCTGCGGGATGGTCGACCCCAACGTGTTCGAGGCCGTCGGGATCGACCCGGAGCAATGGTCGGGGTTCGCCTTCGGCTTCGGCATCGACCGCTGCGCCATGCTGCGCCACGACGTCGACGACATCCGCCACTTCATCACCAACGACGTCCGCTTTCTGCGACAGTTCTGACCCGTGCGCGTCCCTCTCTCCTGGCTTCGTGACTTCGCGCCCGTGGAAGGCGAGGTGGCCGACCTGGCTGCTCTCCTCTCCGGCCTGGGCCTGGTGGTGGACGGCGTCGAGCGGGTGGGTGAGGGCCTCGACGACATCGTCGTGGTCCGGGTGCTGGCCACCCGCTCCCACCCGGGAGCCGACCAGGTGCAGCTGGTCGACGTCGATGCCGGCGACGGCTCCTCGCTGCAGGTGGTGTGCGGGGCGTTCAACTTCGGCGCCGGCGACCTGGTGCCGCTGGCGCCCGTCGGCGCCCGCCTGCCGGGCGGGACCGAGATCGGCCGGCGGAAGGTGCGAGGGGAGTGGTCGAACGGCATGCTGTGCTCGGCGGCCGAGCTGGGCCTGTCGGGCGACGCCGACGGCATCCTCGTCCTGCCGTCGGGGACGGCCGAGCCCGCCACCGCCCTGCCCGACGCCCTCGGGCTCCGGCCCGACGTGGTCTTCGACCTCGACGTCACCCCCAACCGCCCCGACGCCATGTGCATCGCCGGGGTGGCCCGCGATCTGGCCGCCCGCCTCGGTGTGCCGTTCCGGCTGCCCGACCCCCCGCCGGTCGGCGGGTCCGGGGCGACGGCTGGCGTCCAGGTGGAGGCGCTCGACCTGTGCCCCCGCTTCACCGCCACCGTCGTGGAGGGGGTCTCGGTCGGCCCGTCGCCGGCATGGCTGGCCAACCGCCTG